>CAYMNX010000058.1:0-7634 GCA_964391905.1 uncultured Rhizobiaceae bacterium | reverse complement strand
CAGTGATCAGGACGCGGCGGCCGATCAGCGGCCCGCCATGGCGCAGCGTTCGCAGCGCCGTTAGCCCCGCGACGGGCAGGGCGGCGGCTTGCGCGAAGCTGACTTTCTCGGGGAGCGGCGCTAGGCGGTGGGTCGGTGCGGCCACGCGTTCGGCCCAGCCATGCCAGTCGAGGATCGCGACGACGCGGCTTCCCTCTTTCGGCCCCGTTCCGTCGGCGGCCGCGCGGAGGACCACCCCACTCACATCCTGACCGGGCCGCCAGCCTTCGGGTCGGATCCGCATCAAGGTCAACTCGCCGCGATTGAGCGAGAAAGCGTGAACGGCAATGAGCGCCTCATGCGCCGTCGGCGAGGGTTCGGGCAGATCGCGCAATTCGACCGGTGCCGGACCCTGAGGCGTATTGACGAGCGCTTTCATGCGATACTCCCAGTTGCTGCCTGGAGCGCAGCATAATGCTGCCACAATGTCCCCCGAAGGTCACCCGCTCATGATGATACGCCTTCGCGCCTTTTCCCGCTCTTTTTCTTCCGTCTCCATTGGCTGCATCGCCGCCGTCGGAGTTCTCACCCTCTGCGTTGCTCCGGCACGCGCCGCCGATGGCTGGCGCATGACACTGCTCGAAGAAAATGACTCGCTCTATTTCAACAGCGACAAGCATTATACGCAGGGCTTGCGTCTCTCGATGCTCAGCCCGCTGATCGAGCAGCCTTGGGCGAACGCGCCGTTCGACTTCATCGGCAACATTCCGACCGTGTTTCAACCCGGCGGCGATCGCCGCGTCGCTTTCTTCGCCGGGCAGAGCATCTTCACGCCGAAGAATCTCGATATCAAGCCGCCCGATCCGACCGACCGTCCCTATGCCGGCTGGCTCTATGGCGGCATCAGCTTTCTGCAGGAGACCGGCGGCACCGCGCTCGAGAACCTTGAGATCGATCTCGGCGTCGTCGGGCCGGGGGCGCTTGGGCGCCAGGCGCAGAATGATTTCCATCAATTCATCGGCATCCATCAGGCGCAGGGCTGGAGCAATCAGATTCAGCACGAGGTTGGCGGCGTCGTCTCCTATGAGCGGCTCTGGCACGTTCCCCTTCCGCTCGTTAGCAGCGTCGATGACGGCGCCGTGAACGGCGTCGATATCGTGCCGCAGATCGGCGGCAGCGCCGGCAATGTGTTCACTTATGGCGAGGGGGGCGCGCTGTTGCGCATCGGGCGCCATCTCGAAGCCGATTACGGCCCGGTGCGCGTGCGCCCGGCGCTCTCCGGCACCGACTATTTCAATCCGCGCTATCTCGGCAACGAGGTCGGGTTCTACATCTTCGCCGGCGTGCAGGGCCGCGCCATCGCGCGCAACATCTTTCTCGACGGCAATGATTTCCGGCAAAGCCCGAATGTCGAGCACAAGACCTTCGTTGCCGATTTTCAGGCCGGCGGATCGATCTTCTGGTCGAGCCATATCCGCTTCGATGCGACCGTCGTGCGCCGGACCCGCGAATTCGTCGGTCAGAAGCATCCCGACGTGATCGGCACCGCCGCTCTCGCCTTCACTTGGTAAGGCGCCGCATCGCTCGCGCTAGGCGCGCGACGACTGCGTCGCCTGCCGGCGCCCGTCGCGGCGCACGAACACCGCCATGCCGGCGCAGATGAAGGAGATGCCGGCGACGGCCGCCAAGAATCCCGCGGTCAGCCATGGGCGCCCGCCCGAGATGCGCAAAAGCCAAAGCGCGATGAGCGGCGTGAAGCCGCCGATGATGGCGGACACCTGATACGCGATCGAGAGTCCGGTATAGCGCACCCGCGTGCCGAAGAGCCGGGTGAAAAAGGTCGGCTGGACGCTGAGCATCAACGTTGGGCCGAGATTGTAGGCGACAATGAAGCCGATCCAAAGGGAGAGGGGCGTCCGCGTGTCGAGGAGCGAGAAAAATGGGAAGGCGAGCAAGATGACGAGCGCCGTCCCCGCCATATAGACCATGCGCTGGCCAACGCGGTCGCCCAGCATGCCATAGACCGGCGTCGCGATCAGCCCGATCACCGCCGTCGCCGTCAAGGCATGAAGCGCGACGTCCTTTCCGAAACCCAATTGCATGGTCGCGTAGGTCAAGCCGAATGACTTGATCATGTTGCCCGACGCGGTTTCGGCAAGGCGCGCGCCGGTGGCGAGAAGGGTGTTGTATAAATGCGTGCGCACCAGCTCCACGGCCGGCGGTTCTTCGTCGCGTAGGTTTCGCTTCTTCCGCGCAGTCTCGAATTCGGGTGTCTCTTGGATCCGCAACCGAATGAGAAAGCCGATGATCATGGCCAAGGCCGAGATGAGAAAAGGCGCGCGCCATCCCCAGCGCCAAAATTGCTCTTCGGGTAGAAGCGAGACGAGACCGAAGGCGCCGGTCGCGAGCAGCAAGCCCGCGGGGGAAGCGGCCTGAGGCAGGCTGCCCCAGAAGCCGCGCTGCCGCGGCGGTGCGTGCTCGATCATCATGAGGCTCGCCCCGCCATATTCGCCGCCAAGCCCGATGCCCTGCAGAACCCGCAGCAGCACGAGCAAGGCTGGCGCCGCCGCGCCAATCGCCGCGTAGGTGGGCAGACACCCGACCAGGAACGTGCCCATGCCGATCATGATCAAGGTGATGATCAGCCCGGTCTTGCGCCCGATGCGATCGCCGATGTGACCGAAAAGAAGACCGCCGATCGGCCGTGCGACAAAGCCGGCGGCGAAAGTCCCGAACGACGCCATGGTGCCGGTCAGGGGATCGTCCTCCGGAAAAAACAAGCGGCCGAAAACGATCGCCGACGCCGTGGCGAAAATGTAGAAGTCGTACCATTCCAAAAGCCCGCCGACGAAGCTCGCAGTCGCGACTTTGGAAAGAAAGAGCGGGCGTGATCGAGGAATGGGTGATCCTACAACGCTAGAGAACGAGACGAGCGCAACACAACCGTGGTTAGGAACGCTTCCAAGCCTTGCCCGGTTCCGCGGTACTAAGCCTGTTTGTCAGCCGGAAATCACAGAATCGCGCAGCTTTGCCACGGCGCCGCACCTATTTTCAGGGGTGTGGGGAGGAATGTCGGAAGCCAGGGATCAGCATGCACTTGTACATTTGCCGGCGCCGACGGTTTTGGATCGTCGTCGTCTCCGTCGTTGCGGTTGCCGGTTGCGGAACGGTACCGCCCGTCGACCATTGGCTCGATCGCAGCCATAGAGCGCGGCCAATGGTCGTCGCGTCGCGTGGACCGCTATCGGCGACCCAAAGTCGGGCGATCCTGGCGCGGCTCGAAGCCCAAGAGAAGGGCTCCGATATGCTGGAGCGGCATTTGGCGGTCGAGCAAACGGTTGCCGATACGCCGCTCGTCGTCGGAAACCGAACGACATTGCTGGAGGATGGACCGGCAACCTTTCATGCGATGTTTCAGGCGATCCGCCGCGCCAAGAGCCATATCTACCTCGAATACTATATTTTTGAAAATATCGAGAGCGACGGCGAGCGCCTCGCCGATGTTTTGATCGCAAAGCGGCGCCAAGGCGTCGCGATCGACATTATTTACGACAGCTTCGGCTCGATCGACGCGCCAGCGAGTTTCCTCGATCAGCTTCGTGCCGCCGGTATTGGCCTGCTCGAATTCCACCCGCTTAACCCCTTGCAGGCGAGCCATGGCTACGCGCCCAATGAAAGGGACCATCGCAAGATTCTTGTCGTCGACGGCGTGACGGCGATCGTCGGGGGCGTCAACCTTTATACGGGCTATCAGCCGCATCCGCATGCGCGGCTGGTCGCATCGGATGGCGATAATCCCAGCACCTGGCACGACATCGATCTTGAAATCGACGGTCCTGCCGCGGCGCAATTAGAGCGCATTTTCATCGATCATTGGGCAGCGCAGGAGGGACCGCATCTCGACCCCGTCGCGCCGGTCGCGCGACCGCCGCTCACCGGGCGTGAGCTCGTGCGCGTCATTGGCAGCGATCATGAGGATACGATCCCCCGCTATTACGCAACGCTCCTCTCCGCCATACGCAGCGCCGAGCAGACGATCTGGATCACCGCGGCCTATTTTGTCCCGACCGATGACGAGCTGCACGATCTCGAGGATGCAGCGCGGCGGGGCGTCGATGTGCGGCTGATGCTGCCGGGACGGAGCGATTCGGCGCTTGCCCTTGCCATGGGTCGCGCCTGCTATGGCGATCTGCTGGAAGCCGGCGTTAAAATTTTCGAAATGCGCGACGGGATATTGCATTCGAAAACGGCGGTCATCGACGGTGTCTGGTCGGCGATCGGCTCGTCGAATTTTGACCATCGCAGCATCCTCTTCAATGACGAGGTCGATGCGGTGGTGTTGGGCCGCAACACGGCGCAACAGCTCGCGGCAGTGTTCAAGAGGGACGAGAGTGAACGCGCGAGGCCGGTTTCCCTTCGCGATTGGGAACACCGGCCTCTTGGCGAAAGATTGCGCGAGCTCTATGCGCGCGCCATCATCAATTTGCTTTAGCCTGCATTCTGCGGCCGGTTGCGTTTGACCGCTTCGGGATTGGTCGAATCGACACCCATATAGATGCCGCGCTCCCATTTCCGCTTCAGCGGATCCGACACTTTCACCATCATCTTGCCGACGCCCTGGACCTCGATCTCGCAGGTCTCGCCGTCCTGCATGAAGCCCAAACCTTCGTGATTGGTGCCGCAAGCGATAACGTCGCCCGAATAGAGCGTCATCACCGTCGTCGCCCATTGGATGAGCTCGGGGACGCGATGCTCCATATCGTCGGTGTTGTAATTATGCCGGAGCTGACCGTCATTCCAGAACCGCACGACGAGGTCGTTGGGCTCCGGAATCTCGTCGGCGGTCGTGATGCAGGGACCGATCGGGGCGAAAGTATCGAAGGACTTGCCGGTCCAGGCCGCCGGCGGGCCCGACGGCCAGGTGTGGCGGCCGTCGCCGCGCGCCGAGACGTCGATCATCCCCGTGTAGCCAAAGACGGCGCTGCGCCAATTCTCGGCCTTCACCATCTTGGCGGGGCCCTTGATGACAAGTGCGAGCTCGGCCTCGTGCATGAACGCATAGGGCTCGGTGAATTCCGGCAGCACGACCGTGTCGCCCGGGCCGATAACCGCATCGGGATTCTTCAAGAACATGCTGAGCTTGCGCGGCGCACGTTGCGCGTGCTCCCAATAATTGGCGATGCAGGCGAGAATCTTGCCCGGCCGCGGCAGAGGCGCGCGCAGGCGCACCGATTGCAGCGGTCGCGCTTCGCCATTGGCTGCGGCGCGCTCCAGAGCGGGCCGCAGCTGGTCGAAATCGTCGATGATGCCGTTCATCGTCAGCTGCGGCGTGTAGCTCTTCTTGACGAGATCGGCGATGCTGACGACGCCGCGCTCGGTCAGAAGCCCGGGGAGAATCTCGCCCGTGCCCCCGGTCTGGAAAAGAATCAATTTCATGACTGCCCCCACCCTCCCTTAACTTATCAACCGCTGCGTCGCGCCTCGGCCGTCTCGATAAAGCCCAGGACTAGACGATTGTAAAGGGCCGGCTCCTCGAGGTTGACGGCGTGGCCTGTCTTCGGCACCACCTCGAGCCGCGCGCCGGGCAAGGTCTCTTTCAAGAAGTGGCTCGGCTTGACGCAGGGCTCGTCCTCCTCGCCGAGGACGACCAGCACCGGCACTTGAAGCGCCGCGATCCTCTCACGATGCACGTAGAGTGGCGGGCGGCGCTGCTGCACGCCGCGCATCGTGTTGGTAATGCCGAGCGGCGAGCCGGCCGCGATCTGCTCGATGAAGTGACGGTATTCCGGCGGGTTCTTCTCTTTGAGCCGATAGCGCGTCGGCGCGGCGCCGTAATGTTCCGCGAGCGCGCGCATGCCGCTTTTGAGCACGAGCTCCGCGAGCGTCTCCATCCCGGCGGCGAACTCGCCCGGCGCCATGTCGGAGCCGCTGCCGATGCTCGTTAGCGTGATCGAGCGCACGCGCGACGGATTGGCGATCGCGTATTGCAGGGTCGAGGCCGATCCCATCGAAACGCCAACAAGATGCGCGCTGGCGAGCTTCAATCCGTCGAGCACGGCGCCGATATCGCTCGCGGCGATCTCCTGTGAATAGGAGTCGACCGAGGGCGGAATTTCCGACGGCGGATAGCCGCGTGCGTTGAAGGTGACGCAGCGCCAATGCCGCCGCCATTCCTTGACTTGCGGATCGAAAGAGCGGCACGAGCCCGCGAGCTCATGAACGAAGACGATCGGCGCGCCGCTGCCTTGCGTCTCGCAATAGAGCTGAACCCCGTCCTTGGTTGCGATCAGGGTCATGGGGCACTCCCCTCAATGATGCAGGCTGCGCGACACCACACCGCCATCGGCGGTGATGATCGTGCCGGTGATATAGCGGGCGAAATCCGAGGCAAGAAAGGCGATGATGCCGCCGATCTGATCGGTGGTTTGCGGCTCGCCGAAAGGCCTTGTCTTTCGGCGCTCGATCCAGCGGCTTTCATCGCCGTAGTGACGGAGGGCGTGGCGCTTCGATTGCGCGATCGTGCGCTCGGTTTCGACCGCGCCCGGATTGACGCCGACGACACGGACGTTGAAATCGGGGCTTACCCCGCCCAGGGCGCGGGTCATCGCCATCAGCGCCGCATTCGCCATCGAGCCCGCAGCATAATTATAGTCCGGGCGCTCGCCGGCGGCGCCGATGACGTTGATGATGACGCCGCTTCTCTTTTCCTTCATCCGCGCGAAATAGGCACGCGTCAAATCGACGAAGCCGAAAAGCTTCAGCTCCCACGCCTCGCGCCACGCTTTGTCGCCCATCTCGTCGATCGTGCCGCTCGGGATGTTGCCGGCATTGTTGACGAGAATGTCGATATCCGTGCAGCGCTCGATGAGCTGCGAGCGCGCCGTGGGCTGCGACAGATCGAACGCGTGGGTCGCGACCTCGATTGGCGCAATATCGCGCAGCTCCGCCGCGGCGTTCGCCAAGCTCTCGGGCGCACGCGCCGCCAAATGAAGATGCACGCCCTCCATCGCCAAGCGCCTTGCCGCGCCGAAGCCGATGCCGCGCGAGCCGCCGGTGAGGAGCGCTTTTCGCCCCGCCAGATTGAGATCCATGAATGCGCTGCTCCTGTGATGCTGTTGTCGCGCATCCTAAGGGCACATTGCAACGATTTCGGGAGCGAAATTCATCACGGAGACACGAAGGTCACCAAGGGCGCTTTAAGCTTCGAGCCATAAGCTTCTCGCTTACCGCTTAGAGCTTAGGAGCTAGCGGAACCAAATCGTCCTTGATTGACCTCGGCCGGGCCCTCGCTTTAGATAACGCCGCCAAACCCAGGGAGGGCATGAGCGTGAGGAAGACGATTGCGGTGGAGACCGTTGCCGAAGCCTATTTGACGCTCATGGCCGAGCGCGGCATCGAGTATTTCTTCGCCAACGGCGGGACTGATTTCGCCCCGATCATCGAAGCCTTGGCCGCGATCAACAAGAAGGGCACGAGCCCGCGCATGAAGGTGGTCTCGGTCGGGCACGAGAACGTCGCGACCGCGATGGCGATGAGCTACTACCTCCATACCGGCCGGCCGCAGACCGTGATGTTCCACGTCAATGTCGGCACGGCGAACGGCATCAACGCGCTGATCGATGCGGCGCGCGACCGCGTGCCGATCATCTTCACCG
>CAYMNX010000057.1:0-4094 GCA_964391905.1 uncultured Rhizobiaceae bacterium | reverse complement strand
CCATAGCTTCGTCGGGGCTTTCTCTTCCTGCAGCATCGGAGGACCGAGGACGTTTTGCAGCTCTTCCTCGTTGAGGCCGACGAGCTGCTCCACGCCCTTTGTCGCCGGGGGTACCGTCGTCGGCGTTCCCTCGGTTGCCGGCTTATGCGGCGGTAACGCGGCGCGCGTCGCTCCTGCCGGGGGTGACCCCGGAATTTCGGTCTGAATCGGGCTGCTGGTCCGCAGTTCGGGTGGAGGGGTCGTTTCGACGCAGCCAGCAAGAAGCATCACGGCGGCAAGGCCGAGAAAACGCTGCGTTTTGCAACCCTTCATGCACAGTTCCACCACTTCCAAACTCCGGCTTAAGCGGGCAGCATTAGCCGTGTTTGCCATGAGCGACGTCCTCACGGCCCGCAACGGGCCTTGCCACTTCCCACTAGGCCATGATCAACGCCGAATCAACCATGGAGCACGAAGCCCCCCGGGTGCTCGCCGGTAACCAAAACTCGCATTCGAATTTGGCCCAAATGAGGCGTAGCAAGCCATTTTCTGCTCGTAATTCTAAATGTTTACGATCCAAGCTGAATATCAACACAATTTTGCCACACATGCGGCTAAAAATGGGCGATCGTGAAAGACCCTCGTTAAGAGCGTCCTCCCTTGTCAATAACGATCAAGGCGCGGAATCTTCCCGCTCATTACTTACGGTTGCGTAAGCAGCCAATCCTCAGAAGAACGGATCCGTCGGCGGGCCGCCCAGGATGACTTGGCCATAATTGAGGGCCGGCATATCCCAGCCCGCAACGATATGGGCCGAGAGCGCCTGGAGGTCGCGAAAAGCGCGTTGCACATGGCTGCCTTCATAAAGGCCCTTGCCGCCCTCCGCGCCGAGCAGCAGCTCGGCTGCGCGCCGCGCCATCTGAACCGAATAGCCTTGATCGCGGCGGCTCCGGACGCGATGCATGAGCGACAGGGTCCCTCCCTGCATGATCTGCTCGATCGTCTCGCCGAGCGATCGCTTATAGAGCAAGTCGCCGGCATCGATCAGCGCCCCTGCCTCGGCAAGACGCAATTGAATCGTCGGCTTCTTGGCCAAGGGCGAATGATCGAAGGCACTCGTCCGTGCCTTCATCTCTTCGACATAGGACTCGAACGCACCGCGGGCGATGCCATTGGCGGGCGAGGAAATGCAAAACGGAAACACGGCCCAAACCGGCGCACGATAAAGCGGGCTCTCATGCAGCCTGCCACCCGGCGCGGTGCCGTTCACCAGATCTTCGTTCTTCACCATGCGATGTTCGGGAACGAAGGCATTCTCGACCAGAACGCTCTTGCTGCCGGTACCGCGCAAGCCGAGCACGTCCCAATCGTCGATGATGCGGTAATCGCTCTTCGGCAACAGCAAGAAACGGATATCGGGAATCGGCGGCTCGGTGCTGAGCATGCCGGCGACGGCGCCGAGCAACATCCACTGCGCGTTATCGACGCCGCTGCAGAACGACCACTTGCCGGAGAGCGTGAAGCCGCCCTTCGCCGGTGTTAGCTTGCCGTGAGGCGCAAAGCTCGAGGCGCTGAGCGTCCGCTCCTTCGCCCAATATTCGTGTTGCGCCTCCTCGGGGAACAAAGCCATGAACAGGTCGTGGACTCCCATCACCGTCCAAACCCACGCCGCGGAGCCGTCGCCGCGCGCCAACTCGCCGGCGATCTCGAAGGCGAGGTCGACCCGCACTTCGGGACCGCCGAATTTTCTCGGCTTCAGCAGATAGAAAAGCTCGGCGTCCCAGAAAGCATCGATCGTATCGGCGGGCACGCGCGCCGCGGCATTGGTGGTCGCCGCCCGCTCCCGCAGCAGCGGCACGAGCTTGCGCGCCCGCTCGATCAGGCGGTCGCGCGTGTAATTCGCGGAATCAATGGCCATCGCGCCTCTCTCCTCCCTGATTATTTTCCGCATATCATAACCGAGATTTTCGCTACCGCGAAGCGCGTTGCGCCACAGCGGGGCAACCCGTAGAATTCGGCGCGGGCGACAAAAACCGGAATCTCGCCGCGGGGAGGATCATTATGAAGATTGTAATTTACGGTCCAGACAAGCGCGTCGGCGCGCTTCATGCCGGCAACGTCGTCGATCTATCGCTGGCCTTTGCCAAATATCTCGGCGAGCGCAACGGCGCTTACCGCTCGGTCGAACTCGCCGAGGCATTGGTGCCTTCCGATCTCACGCGCCTGATCGAGACCGGGCCGAGCGCGATCGAGAATGCGCAAAAAGCGCTCGATTATCTGTTCGGCCAAGCGCAGGACCAGAAGGATCCGCGCGGCGAAACGCTGGTCCATCCGGCGAATGCGGTACGAATTCACGCGCCGCGGCCCAAGGGAACGCGCATGGCTTGCGCGGGATCAAATTTCACGACTCATCGCGAGCGCATGACCAGGCGTTCGGGCCGCGACGTGAAGGCGCCTTTCATTTGGGGCTTCTGGAAGATCCCGCATGAGGGCGTCGCGCCCGGCGGCGACGTAATCTACCCCGCGCGCTGCGACCGGCTCGATTACGAAGGCGAGCTCGCGATCATTCTCGGCAAGCGCGGAAAAGACCTTCGCCCCGCCGACCTCAAGGACTTTGTCTGGGGCGTCACCTTGTTTTGCGATTGGAGCATCAGGAGCCCGCGTGAGCCGCTGGGGCCGATGAATTTCGCGGCGCCCAAGAACTTCGACACTTCCTATTCGCTCGGCCCTTGCATCGTGGTCGGCGAGCTCGACGCGACCAATATCGATATCGAGACGCTCGTCAATGGTGAGCGCCGCCAATTCCATAACACGCGCGACATGACCTTCTCTTTCGGCGACTATCTCGAATATCTCTCGCGCGACCTGACGCTCTATCCCGGCGACATCATCTGCAGCGGCACCGGCGAGGGGACCGCGGCCGATGCCAGCCCGGTTCTCGCCGATGGCACGCAGCCGCCGGACCTCTTCCTGAAGCCCGGCGACCTCGTCGAAGTGAAGTCGCCGGCGATCGGTACGCTCGGCGCGCGGATCGTGGCCAAGGACGCGCGCTAGGTCCGGGAAGCGACGCCTTACGCCTCGATCTCGCGTTGCACGGTGATGCGCCGCAACAAGCGGCGCTCATTCGGGCTGAAATCCGTGCGCGCGTGCAAGGTGCAGCGATTGTCCCAGAGGATCACGTCGCGCGGCCGCCACTTGTGCTGATAGATGAATTGCTGCTGCTCTTGATGGTCGAAGAGATATTGGAGCAAGCGGTCGCTCTCTGCCTCCGGCAGGCCTTCGATCGCATAAGTCATCAGCCGGTTGACATAGAGCGCCTTGCGCCCGGTCGCCGGATGGACGCGAATGACTGGATGCGTCCAAGTGAGCGCTTTGGGTGAAGGCGGACCCTTGCGGACAACGTAGTCGCTCGTCGGATCGTAATAATTGACGCCGCGCAGATGTTCGAGCCGCGCCTTCATCGCATCGGGAAGCGTGTCGTAAGCCGCATACATGCTCGCGAACATCGTATCGCCGCCCTGCGCCGGAACTTCGATACTGTAGAGCATGGTACCGGCCGGCGGATGCTCGACATAGCATTGGTCGGAATGAAATTGCATCTCGCCATCAGGCAACGCGCCGATCGGCTTGCCGTCTTTGCGGATATTCGAGACGAACAGACTCGCCGGGTGCCGGCCTTCGCGATGGCTGAACACCCGGCCGAGCTCGCCGAAACCTTCGCCGAAGCGAAGCTGATTCTCTTCGCTCAATTCCTGGTCGCGCAGCACGATGACCGAATAATCGTGCCATGCCTGTCGGATCGAGCGAAAGACCACCGGGTCCAGCGGCGCACGCAAATCGACACCCTCGATTTCGACCCCGATCGTCGGCGTCAACGGCCGCAGCGAAACTCTAGCGTCGCGGGAGGCCTTCATCTGAATCGGAGGCGTGTCGAGTTGCGTTGCCATGGACGAGCTCCTGTCCTCTGCCTCGATCGCGGCGTTTAAGCGCGGCCCCACAGAATCTTAGTGGCGCGTCGCGCGCCCTCGGCCATCGCTTCGAATTTGGCCCAGCAGATGGAGGGATGCCCGACGCGCGTGCCGATGCCGCAATCGGTGCCGGCAAGCACGTTCTCG
>CAYMNX010000056.1:0-4846 GCA_964391905.1 uncultured Rhizobiaceae bacterium | reverse complement strand
CGCGCCAGCGCGACCTGGCAGTGGCGCCGTCTCAGCTATTACATGAAGCCGACGATCGCGATGGTGAATGGCTGGTGCTTCGGCGCAGGCTTCAATTCGGTAGTCGCCTGCGATCTCGCGATCGCCGCGAGCGAGGCGACCTTCGGCCTCTCCGAGATCAATTGGGGGATGATCCCGGCCGGCAATGTGCTGAAAGCGACGGTCTCGGTGATGAACCGGCGGGACTCGCTCTACTACACCATGACCGGCGAGACCTTCGACGGCAAGAAGGCGGCGGCGATGGGCTTCGTCAACGAAGCGGTGCCGCTCGCCAAGCTGAAGAAGCGCGTGACCGATCTCGCCAAGGTCCTGCTCGACAAGAACCCGACGACCCTGCGTCAGGCAAAGCATGCCTGCAAGCGCGTCATCGACATGGATTGGGATGCGTCCGAGGATTACCTCTTCGCCAAGATCGACCAGATGCGGTTCCTCGATCCCGAGCAGGGGCGCCAGCGCGCGATGCGCCAGTTCCTCGACGAGAAGACCTACCGGCCCGGGCTTGGCAATTACAAGCGCGACGCGTGAAGGGGCAGCGGCGCCGGGCTTGCATATGCCCGCGCCTTACCTCAATCTCGGGGCAGATGAGAAGATAACCCATTGGAGGATTGACGATGGTTGACGAGGCCCCCTCGAATTGGATCGAACAACCGGCCGGCGATGTCGCCGATGCCGTCGTTGGCGCGATGACCGCCGGTGGCGTCGACCACCTCTTCTTCACCTCCGGGAGCGAGATCGGCTTCTATCAGGAAGCGACCGCCAAGGCGAAGGCGCAGGGCCGCAAGACCCTCAACCTCGTCACCGTGCCGCTCGAGCATGTCAGCCTCAACGCGGCGCTTGGCTTCGCCGCGGTCAGCGGCCGGCCGGCGGCCACGGCCGCCCATGTCGATTGCGGCACCCAGCATTACGGCGGCGCCGTCCATACCGCTTGGCGCTCCGGTCTTCCCGTGATCATGACCGCGGGCGCGCCGCCGACGGCCTATCCCGGCTCGATCCGCGGCGCCCGTAACGGCGTGCATCTCTGGTCGCAGCAGCAATGGGATCAGGGCAGCATCATCCGGCAATATGTCAAATGGGATAAGCGGCTCGAGTATCAGGACAATCCGGGCCTCATGGTCAGCCGCGCGATCCAGGTCGCGACGAGCGAGCCGGCGGGGCCCGTCTATATGAGCTTCCCGCAGGAAATCGCGTTGCTGCCGCTCAACGGCACACGCTATCCGACCGTGGCGCAGCTCGGCGTCGCACGGCCGGCCGCGCCCGATCCCGAGGGCATCAAGGAAATCGTCGATCACCTCTTGAAGGCGAAGAATCCGATGGTGGTCGCCATCAGCTCCGGCCGCAATGACAAGTCGGTGGCGGCGCTGGTCGAGCTGTGCGAGCTCGCCGGCATCCCGGTGGTCGCCAGCGACCATGGCGGCTATCTCTCCTTCCCGATGACCCATCCGCTCTATCAGCGCAGCATGATGCTGCTGCGCGACGCGGATATGGTCATGACCTTCGAGTCCGAAGTGCCGTGGCTTCCCGGCACCAACGAGCCGGGCGCCAACGCGTATATCGCCGCGATCGACCACGACCCGATCCGCGGCCGCATCCCGAGCTATGATTTCAGCGCCAATCTGCGCCTGACATCGGACCCGACATTGGCCATGCGGGCGCTCACCGCCGAGCTCAAGAGCCGGATGACCGACGCCGACAAGAAGAATGCGGCGGAGCGCAAGGAACGCTGGACGAAGCATTCGCGCGAGGCCTGGGCGAAGCTCGAAGCCGACGCCAAGTCGCGCTCGACCAAGACCCCGATCGATCCGCTTTGGGTCAGCTATCAGCTCGGCCAAGTGCTCGACGACAATTGCATCCTGTTCGACGAGACGCTCGCCACCCCCCGGCTGCGCGATTTCATCCATATCTCGCGGCCGCGCTCCTACTTCAAGCAAAACGGCTCGAGCGGCGGCTGGACGCCGGGTGCGGCGCTCGGCGCCAAATTCGCGGCGCCCGATCGCGACATCGTCGCGGCCTGCGGCGACGGCTTCTACATGTTCGGCACGCCGGCCCCGGCGCTTTGGGCGGCGGCACACTACAAGAAGCCCTTCATGGCGGTGGTTTACGTCAACCGCAGCTACAGCACCGGGACCCTGGCGGTCGCCGACAAGTATCCCGATTCCTTCGCCCAGAAGGCGGATTATCCCGGCGGCTATTTCGATCCGCCGATCGATTTCGCCAAGGAAGCGGAAGCCGCCGGCGCTTACGGCGAGAATGTGCGCGACCCGGCTCAGGTCCGCCCGGCACTCGAGCGCGGTCTCAACGAGATCCGTAAGAACGGCCGCCCCGCGGTGATCGCGGTCTGGCTGCCGCGGCTCGGGCAGAAGGATTGACGCGAAGACCGGGGGAGGTCTCATGGCGGAGGAGCTCGTCTTCTACACCCATCCGCAATCGCGCGGCCGGATCGTGCGCTGGATGCTCGAGGAGGTCGGCCAGCCTTATCGCACCGAGCTGCTCCAATACAATGCGAGCATGAAGGCGCCGGCCTATCTCGCCATCAATCCAATGGGCAAGGTGCCGGCCTTGAAGCATGGCGACACGATCGTCACGGAATGCGCGGCGATCTGCGCCTATCTCGCCGACGCCTTTCCCGAAGCGGGGCTGGCGCCGAAGTCGGGCGATCCGTTGCGCGGTCCCTATTATCGCTGGCTCTTCTTCGCCGCGGGGCCGGTCGAGGCCGCGGCCAGCAACAAGGCGCTCGGCTTCGTCGTCCCGCCCGAGCGCGAGCGGATGATCGGCTATGGCAACTACGCCACGACCCTCGACACGCTCGAGCGCGCCGTCTCGCAGGGCGACTATCTGGTCGGCGATCGCTTCACCGCGGCCGACCTCTATGTCGGCTCGCATTTAGGCTACGGCATGCAATTCAAAACGATCGAGGCGCGTCCCGCTTTCGAGCGCTATTGGTCGCGGCTTGCCGCCCGCCCCGCAGCGCAGCGCGCCAACGAGATCGACGACAAGCTCGCGGCGCAGCTGCAACGCTGACGTCATTGCGCGCGAAGCGAAGCAATCGAGATCAACTCCTGATTGCTTCGCTTCGCTCACGCGCCTCGCAATGACGCCCGAGTCTCTAAACGATCTTCGTCACGAGGTCGCCGATCTTCTCGATCGTGATCTTGACCTCATCGCCGCGCTTCAGGAATTCGCCACGCTCGGCGCCGACACCCGAGGGCGTGCCGGTCAGGACGACATCGCCGGGATAGAGCGTGATGCGCGAGGAGAGATGCGAAATCTGCTCGGCGGCGGTGAAGATCATCTTGCTGGTATTCGAATCCTGCTTGAGGGCGCCGTTGACCCAAAGCTTGATCGCGAGCTTCTGCGGGTCGCCCACCTCGTCGGCGGGAACGAGCCACGGCCCCATCGGGCAAGCGCCGTCGAACACCTTCTGGCCGATCCAATCGTACTTGAAGGGCGACTGGAAGGCGATATGCGGCCGCGCCGTCAGATCGCGCGCCGATAGATCATTGCCGATCGTATAGAAGGCGACGTGATCGAGCGCCTTCTCGAGCGGCACGTTGCGTGCCGCGGTGCCGATGACGCAGCCCAATTCCGCTTCCCAATCGAGCTTCTCGCAGGTGAGCGCCACCCCATCGCCGCTCGCGACGACGCAACGCGAGGCCTTGATGAAATGCCAAGGCTTGAGGCCTAGCTCATGCGGATCAGGCTCGTTGGGAATGTTCTGGATCCGCGCCATATTGGCGACATGGTCGCTGTAATTGGCGCCGGCGCAGTAGATCGCGGACGGGTAGAGGATCGGCGCCAGCACCTTGACCTCGGCGAGGCGCTTGCCGAATTTGCCGCGCGCCGTCGCCACCACCTCGTCGAGCACGGGCTTGGCCGCGGCCCAATCGTTGAGCACGCCAAGGACGGTCGTATAGGAAGGCCGTGCGGTCAGGAGCGCCGCGTCATAGACCGTGTCGCCGACCAGCACGCCGGCGCGCGGCCCATCGGAAGATTGAAAGGTCAACAGGCGATAGCTGGTCATGAGAGATTCCTTATTGGGGCTAACGCGAGATTTCCTCGAGCACCCGGCCCTTGGTTTCGATCACGAAGAAATAAACCACGGCGGCGCCGATGAAGCCAATGCCGGCAAAGAATAGGAACACGGCGCTAATCGAGGTTGTCTGGATGAGAAAACCGATGATGGTCGGCGAGACGATGGTCGCGATGCGGAACCACGAGCTGCCCACGCCGGCGCCGAGGGCACGCATGCGCGTCGGATAGATCTCGGGCATATAGACGTAGAAGCCCGGGATGAGCCAGGCGAGCATGAAATTGCCGAGGCTCGTCAGCACCATCACCTCGACCGCCGAGCTCGGCACGGTGGTAAGGCCGAGATAGGCCATGGGCAAGGCGCCGAGGATGAAGGCGATGAGGAAGCATTTCCGCCGCCCCAGCCGATCGATGACGAAAATGCCGAGACAGGCGCCGAGGAAAGAGGCGGTCGCGGTCGCGAGGCTATATTGCAAGGCGCTGGCGAGCGGCAGCTTGTAGATCGTGCGATAGATCGTCGGCAGCCACGCGCCCATCGCGGTGCTGATGGCGGCATAGCAGAAGCAGAGCGCCCAGGCCGAGAAGGTGCGCCAGCGATAGGCGGGCGCGAACAGCTCGGCGATCCGTGCTTTCTTTTCGCTGATCGCGGGAATATCGGCCGGGATCGGCGCCAGCTCCTTGACGCCGCTCGCGAGGACCTTCTGCTCGATCTCGGTCGTGACCTTGTCGGCTGCCGCGAGCGAGACGCGCTGCGCGAGCCAGCGCGGCGATTCCGGCATCA
>CAYMNX010000055.1:0-10030 GCA_964391905.1 uncultured Rhizobiaceae bacterium | reverse complement strand
CTTAAAACAAGAAGCGATGATGGGCCGGTGAAGGGCGGGAAACTGCCGCGTTGTGGTTGGCGCGCACCGGGTTGGCAACTGAAGACCCATTCCCCGCGAACTTCTGAACGTGGAGGGGAAGTATGCCAGAGTATCGGCTGTTCTTTCTCGGCTCCGCTGGCACGATCGAAGCGCGTGAGGAGTTCCTCGCGGGAGAATGATGTCGATGCGGTGCTTATCGGTGCCCCGGTCGCGGATGCGTGCTCGGAGGTATATGCCGGCTACGAGCGATGGAACGGCAAGCGCCGCATTCTGAGACGACGACAGGGTTTGAGTTTTTTAGTGCCGCCACCGATCGAAGGTTTGGCGATCGAGCATCAAAAGACGGGTGCTCGAGTTGGAGGAAACTCTTCGCGATAGCAAGTGGCGCGTGGCCGAGAGCCGGCGGCTTCGTGAGAAGACGAACGGCTTCCGCAGGCGGCTCGCAAGTAAGAAAGCGAGTTGATCGGCGCGGCGGCTTATCTGCCCAGCTCGTCGAGCGTCTCCTCGATCTCACTGCGCGCGAATCATCCGCGAGCAAGTCCCGTGGCCCGCTTCACGGACCTTGGAACAACGAATCGTTGTTGAGTGCGAGATCAGTCCGGGTGCGTGGAACTGAGCGTATGCAGCCGGGTTTTAGCTTGGCCTTTCGTAATGGCAGAGCCATTTAACACTTCCGATTTCATTGCATCAGCAAACGACAGGTTCGAGCGAAGGGCACCATTGCGTTGGCGATATGCGTTCATTGCCACGCCGCTGCCGACAGGCTCAGAGGAGATTTTTATGCTTCCGGAGCTGTTGAACGACGACGATCTGAGGGTGCTGCATGCGGCCTTGTGTTTGATGATCTTCGACCGGTACTCGCCGGCGGGAAATTTGTCTGCTGCAGAATGGGCCCGTGCCGGCGACCTTTTCTCGCTTCTAAAAACCGAAATTATTAGTCGCGAATCCTTGAGCGCGTCGCGTGTTCGGCAATTGACGCGACGCGATTGGTAAGCACAGCCGGTCATCCGAGAGAGATCTACGAAGCCGCCACCCCGATGCATCGCCGACCGACGTCAAGCGTCAAGCGCCCCTGCTGGTTCGCTGATCGGGTCCCCCTGCCATCTTATCCATAGCTTCCAGTCCGGGGCATGGGGGTTGTTCAACTGGTCGAACTGAAAGTCGCGGCATGCGGACGGCGCGGGCGGGCAGGTGAGGACCGGGGAGGCTCTGGGAGCCACGGACTTCGGAGGGTTCTCTGCCTCGCCCCTCCCGCCGAGTGCGGCGCAAGCGGCCAAGCCGAGAAGAACCGTCGATAACGGCAAAATCAAATACAAACCGCCGCTCCGAAACTTTACGCCCGATTTTTAACTTCGCCCCCGACAAGAAGTTCCCAGAACGAGATCATCCGCGGTCGAGCCGCGCTCGACCTGTCTTGAGAGGTGGAAGGCGCCGACATCAATCGTCACGAGGCACGGCGATACGATCTATGTGTCGGCATACCGCCTTTTGATCCGGCGACTGGTGAAATGGTTGACGCGCCGCTCGAGCGTCAAACGGAACTCGTCCTCGAGCAGATGAAGCTTTGTGTCGAAACGGCCGGATCGTCGCTGGAGAATCTCCTCAAATGCAACGTCTGCTGCATCTCGGTCGAAAGCTTCGCGACTGTCGACGCGGTCTATTCCAGGTATTTTCCGAAGAATCCGCCGGCGCGGATTTTTGTGAACGTGCCGGCGCAAGCGGTAAAACGGGCTCTCTGCAGCGGTATCTACGTGCCAAGAGAACTCTCCTCATGCGGACGCGCTGAGTCGCCTTATGGAATATTACGGTTGTGATGTGTTTTTCGGCTGCCGAAACCGTGCCGTAATACGCGTTCCATAGGGTCGAAGCTGTCAATGGGTTGCAGGGAGCTTCGTCATGGATGAACGACACGCCGTTCCGGCCGAGGATGATGACCGGGTCAACGAGAGCCGCGTCCGGCTCGTGGCCGCGCGCGCCGCGCGCCGCCGCAAAAACAAAATGCGCCGTCTGCATCACCACGCGGTACGAACGGATGACATGAAAACCACGAGATGGTTCTACGAGGATATCGTTGGAATGCCGATGGTCGCCGCGATGCGGGGGAGTCTTGATCATGCGGGGCGCGAGGCGCCCTTCCTTCACTGCTTCTTCGAGATGGGTGACGGTTCCTGCCTCGCCTTCTTTCAGTTTCTCCCGGACGCCTACGGGCCGGCGACCAAGCTGCCGACCGATGGGATCGATCATCATATCGCATTATCGGTCCCGGATTTCGACGAGGTCGCGCGCCTCAAGGCGAAGTTTGACGAACTCTCTTACGCCAATTGCGGCATTGACCACGGATTTTGCTATTCCCTCTATGTGCGCGACCCGAACGGCATGCTGCTCGAATTCGTCAGCGACGCGCCAAACGAGCTGGAGCTGGCGGAGGCCGCCGCCGCCGCGGCACATGACGAGCTCCAGAAATGGTACGGGAAGGACTACTCTCCAAAGGTGGCGGCGCATCGGGCCATGAACTTCCCTCTCCCCACATCGCCGGTCGAGGACATCGTCAAAGTGATCCGTGGCGATAACGGAACTCGTCTCCTGGGCTGATCGTGTCAGATGCTGAATATCCCATAGCCGGCCGCAAGGATGGCGCGGGGTCGTAACGGTGCTTCACGGCGCATAGCACTTGCCACCTCGCCCCGAAATGCGCCATCCAGTCCGCCTCCGTAAATGGAATGGCGCCGATGGGATAGGCCTTTCCGCCGCTCGATTTCGCCTTCTCGTGCAAGCTTCGGTTGCCTGCGATCGCACGTTCGACCTCGGGCGAAGCCGGTGGAGCCGTACGCAAGACGGCGAACAGAAAGACGACGTCGCCGTCCGGAAGCTGCGGCATCGGTCTTTCGGATTCTGACGGCGATTTGCCGCCTTGAGGATTGCGGCTGTAACGATGGCGCATCTGTGGCGATAAAGACAAAGCCGGGGCATTCTCGGTCACGTGAGCGCGTTGGGAACTGGTCTTCGCAAAAGCACGTTCTATGCATCGACATTCCCTATCGATGGAGCTGCACATGCGTACGAGCGTCCTCTTTCTCGGTCTTGCCCTCACGCTCACGGCTTGTATTCACGTTGATCGTAAGCCAGAGCCGGCGAACACCACGGTGGTTGTTCCGCCGGCGAACGGCACGTCAACGACGACCACCACGGTTTGCCCCCCAGGGCAGACGAGTTGCTGAGCACGCTCCGCCGCGTCAGACGGCGAGCGAATCTTTGGCCGGGGCGCTTTCGGCGCGATGGCGTCGCTTGTTGCGCCAATAGATCGCCTCCCCCAGCAGCGCCGCCACAAGCATCAAGGAATTCGTCGCGATGAAGACGGGATCACCGACTGCGACGCTATAGATAACGAAGCAGATAGAAGCCGCCGTTTGACCGACGAATAACCATTTCGATACGCCCGCGACCGTGCCGCTTTTCCATTGCGTCCAGACTTGGCGGCCGATCGTCAGCAGCAAGATAACGGCAGCGAGCCATCCGATCCATTCCATGTCGAGAGAACAAGCGGTCGGTGTTCGGAGTTCCGCCACGCGCGGATCGGCCCGCGAAGAACGCGACGGCGCGATGGCAGGTCGCGATGGCCCGCAAGGGGAGCCCAGCCGGTTTGTTCGCGGCCTCTGCTAAATCTCATTGACCCGACTCGCTTCGGTTTCATAGGTTGATCCGGTCTTTGCTGAGCGAGACACCTTCATTTTCATTCCAGACAAGTTGAACAGGGGACCGTCCGTGCATGGGAAGCGGGCGAAGCGAGCAGCATTATTGAAAGCAAATAGCTAAGAATATGTCTGACCAAGCAGCCTCTACCGCGCGGGTCGCGGCAACGCTCGTTTGAGTTGGCGTTTGCCGCCCCGAACCCTTGAGCGATCGCTGTAGAGGAGATTTTTTATGTTATTGGAAATGCTGACCCTCCAGGACATGAGGGTTCTGCATGCGGCTCTCTGCGACATGATCGTCGATGATCAATCACCGCAGGAAAATCTTTCCGAGGAGGATTGGCTCCATGCCGGCGCGCTTTTTTCGGCGTTGAACGCTGAATTGATGCGCAGACGCGGCGAGAAGTCGGAAACCGGCCTCACGCCATAAGCTTTCGGCTGCTGGCGGAGGCGTGTCTCCATCGCCTTGCCACGCCGCTTCATCATGCAAGCGGCGACACGCGCCGGCGTGAATTTCCAAAAGCGCAATTCCACCCGAGCGTGGACGGCAGGTCCCTGTCCGGTCACAGCGTGCGAGTCGATCGCATCTGATCTCGAGGCGTGCGAGCGCTTCTAGAACGCTGCATATAAGCCTACGCTGTCCTGAGCCGCCTCGCCGCTACAGCGATGCGCTGATTAGTAGCCAAAGCGGCGTTGCTGGGGCGAGCCGCGCTGACCATAAAAAAATGCAAGTCGCGCTCACGCTTCCAACTTCCTAGGCAGAGCGATCTGCTGATCGCGACGACGGGGCATCGCGTGCCGCTTCACGCCACGCTCGAGTCTTGTCCCGAGGAGGAGCTTATCTCATGCCCAAGACCATCGAGACCCGCACGATGGTACAGCCGGAATTGGCGATCTCGGTACTGTTCCATGACGAGGGCGGGGCACATCTTCTCGCCACGACCAGCGGCCGGAGCACCAGAAGTAGGGGTGCGATGAATAGCTGACGATAACGTAAGGAGCATGAGATGACACCCAGCAGCACCGTTCCTCGCGCGGATGAGGACCAGACTCATTCAACGATGATGGCGTGGCGCGTGCATGAGTTTGGGCCACCAAGCGTCATGAAGTTCGAGCGCGTCCCTCGGCCGCAGCCTGGCCCTGGCGAGATCCTCGTCAAAGTGGAAGCCGCTGGGGTCGGTCCGTGGGATGGCTGGATTAGAGCCGGAAAGAGCGCTTTGCCGCAACCGCTCCCCCTCACGCCGGGATCGGACCTGGCTGGTGAAATCGTCGCCATCGGGCCAGAGGTTTCCGACCTCCGTGTGGGAGATCAGGTTTATGGTGTCACCAATCCTCGGTTTATCGGGGCGTATGCCGCGTATGCTGTCGCTTCCGCAGCGATGGTCGCGAGAAAGCCAGCCTCGCTGACCCACATCGAAGCGGCCTCTGTTCCTGTCGTTGCGGTAACGGCGTGGCAGGCGTTGTTTGATCAGGCGCAACTCAAAGCGGGCCAAACGGTGGTCATTCACGGGGCGGCAGGAAACGTTGGCGCTTATGCGGTTCAGCTGGCCCGTCGCGCGGGTGTGCGAATCATCGCGACCGCAGCTGCGGATGATATTTCCTTCGTCCGCAAGCGCGGCGGAGACACGGTGATCGACTACCGGACGCAGCGCTTCGAGGAAGAGGTTCGGGATGCGGACGCCGTCATCGATCTGGTCGGCGGCGAGACGCAAACACGTTCGTTTCAGGTCCTTCGTCGCGGCGGCAGGCTGATTTCGGCGGTGTCCCGTCCCGATCAGCATCTTGCGCAAAGCCATGGCGTCGAAGGCGCGTTCTTTCTGGTGGACGTCACAAGCCAAGGTCTGGCGGAGATCGCGGCGCTCATCGATGGCGGAGAGCTGACGACACATCTGGGTGCCGTTCTACCGCTCGCGGATGCGCGCGAGGCTCATTTGATGCTGGAACGCTCGCGGCCGCAGCCGAAAGGAAAGATCGTGCTTGCCGTCGAAGCAAGCTGATCGATTAAAGCCCCCACCGAGAGAGAAAAGACCATGTCAGATCTCGCTTCCGCCCTCGTCATTCCCGATTCCTCGCTCGCCAAAGAGGCGACAGGCATCCTGCGCGAGCATTCGACCGATCTGCTCTTTAATCACTCGATCCGCGTCTACCTGTTCGCGGCCGAGCAGGGGCGTCAGCGGAAACTGCGCTTCGACCCGGAACTCCTCTACCTCGCCGCGGCATTTCACGATCTCGGCCTCATCAAGAAGTACTCGAGCCCGGACGAACGCTTCGAGATCGACGGCGCAAACGCCGCCCGGCAGTTCCTCGACGCCCACGATATTCCTGAAGATCAGGTGCAGATCGTCTGGGAGGCCATCGCCCTGCACACCACTCCCGGCATTCCCAAATATATGCGCCCCGAAACAGCGCTCCTCAATTCCGGTGTTCTTCTCGATGTGCTGGGGGTGGGGTTCGAGCAATTTCCTGCGGCGCTGCGCGAGGAAATCGTCGCCAGCTACCCGCGCAAAAATTTCAAGGCAGGCTTCATCCAGGAATATTTCGCCGGCTTTGCGCACAAGCCCGCGACCACCTACGGCACCGTCAACGCGGCCTTCTGCGAACGCTTCATACCGGGGTTCAAGAGCCCCAACGCCTGTGACTTGATTGCCGCATCGCCCTTCCCGGATTCCGCATCCTAAAGCTGAATGTCGTCTCGTCGCGTATGTCGAGGCACCGCCCCACGACCCTTAGAATTTCACGGGGACGAACTTGGTCGTGAGTATCTCGTCGTCGCGCGGCTTCTCCTTGAGCGAGCCCATGTCGATGAAGGATTGCTTCACCAGAGCGACGGCTTTCGGGTCGAAATGCCCGTCGGTCGAGAAGGCGCCGACCTCGATATCGTAGACGCGATCGAGAATCGAGGGATCGAGATGCATCGCTTTCGAGGCGATAGCGACGCTCTTCGCCTTGTTCGCGCGGATGAACGCGATGCTCGCGAACATGCCTTTGAGGTAGCGCTCGATCACGTCGGGGCTCTGCGCGATGAAATCCTTGCGTGCGAAGACGAGGGCGCTGTGATAATCCTTCGCGTAATCGCCGATATGGACGACGAGATGCGCGATGCCTTGCTGCTCGAGCGTCAGGCCGACCGTGTTGCTGGTCATCATCCCGTCGACCTGGCGCGTGCGCATCGCCGAGATGCTGGCATCGGGCGAGCCGACCGAGACGCTGCGAATGCCGTCCGGCCCCCAGCCCTGAACGACGGCGAGATGCTTCACCAGCCATTCGGGCAGGCCGCCGGTGGTCGAGCCGGAAAGCGATTTGCCCTTGAGGTCGGCGACGCTCTTGATCGGCGAATCGTTGAGCACCACGACCGCGAAATTGGCCGGCTGGTTGAGGAACACGGCGACCGCGGCCACCGGCGCGCCCTTGGCCGCGAGCGCGGCGCCGGAGCTGCCCGCGAGACCGAGATCGAGGCTGCCGGCGGTCAGCGCCTGCTGTAGGCGCGCCTCGCCGGTCATGGTCGAGATTTCGACATCGATGCCGTATTTGGCGAAGATGCCCTGCTCGATGCCGACATCGAGCGCGGTGTAAACCCATTGGCTGCCGACCGCCTTGGCGACGCGGACCTTGTCGGCGGCGAAGGCGGGCGCCGCTGCGAGCAAGAGCGCCGTCGCGGCGAAAAGCGTCCGGGTGAAAAGTCGTTTCGGCATCAGACCAATGTTCCTCATCAGGGTTTCACGAAAATGAATTGGGGGCACGGAGCCGATCGCCGCCCGGGCACGCAGCCCGCACGCGGTCATCGGCGCGGCCGCCATCACCAGCCGCGACACCATCTTGTCGAAGGGTGCCATTGCGTTTCACTCCCCGAACGGCGCAGACGTTATTTTGCTTCTTCACGGCCGACAATAAATGAGTCGTCGCGCGCTGTCGATGCTCGCGGGCGCAGCGGCGCTCGCGCCCGCGCAAGCAGGCGGGTTCCCTTTCCGTCGCGAGACTTCCGCAAGGTGACGCCGTAGCGCCGCGGCATCGCTTCGATCGCCGGAGGTGATTGGACGGTCGCCCATCCCGTACCCATCTTCAAGGCAGAACAAAGGAGCGTGCCAATGAACCTCGACGCCGCGGACATGGTCGAAGCGGTTTCGGATCTCGTCAGACGCGGCTACGACCACGAGTACCGAATAACGGACGGCCGGCTCTACGACCTGACGGCGGGCGAGCCCGTCGCCACCGGCGACGCCCAGGTGGATGGCGCGATCCGGTTCGAGAGCGCACCCGATGCCGGCGACGGCTCGAACATCTACGCGATCGCCGACCGGAAGTCCGGCACCAAGGGCCTGCTGATCGACGCCTTCGATGCCTTGGACCAGGATTGCTCGCGCGAGCTCTATGAGCGGCTAAACGCGAATCGCCCCACGCGTCACGACAATGGCAGCGAAATAGCGAGCCGCTATGGCCTGCGGAAGGTTTTCAAGGAGGAATTCGACGGCGATCCCGAGCGGTTTGTGCTGCGCATCGGGTTTCCGGACTTCCCGCCGTGCCCCTTCGGGCAGTCGTTCTCGATGCTCGGGTTCGACACGGCGGAGCAATCCTATGTCTGGCTGGTCACCAGCATCTTGCGCGACTCAAGGCTTGCGAGAGTCCCGTATCAGGGGGCCGACCTGCCCGACAATGAATGAGCGGCCGATGGCTGGGCTTGCTCGTGGCGTCACCCCGGCGCCCCCCGGCGCCGCCTCTTGCAAAGGATGTGAGATGAACAAGCAGATCGTGAAGCAGACAATGCTGTCGCTCGAGGCGGGCGAGCTCGAGAGCGCGCGCGAGAAATACCGGGAGTATGTCGGAAGCGCCCGGCTCGATAGAAGCGAGCCGATCGAGGATGACGAGCAAGCGCAGGCGGAGCTCGCGAGCGACCTCTCCGAAGCGCTCGACGACACCGTGCACGCCTACACCGACAAGATCGAGAAACTCGCGGCGATCGACTTCGGGCCGAAGAGCAAGGTCGAGGAAGGCGCCGTCGTGAAGCTCGACGGGCGGTTTTTCGTGATTGCCGTGTCGACGGGCAAGTTTCGATGTGACGGCCGGGATCTCATCGGCATCTCGAGAGAGGCCCCGATCTACGCGGCGTTGGAGGGCAAGCGGGCCGGCGACGCGATCTCGTTCAACGGAAGGGAGCTCGTGATCGAGGAGGTCGCTTGATTGGTCACCGGCCTGGTTCGTCCCTGACCCGGCCTCGGCGTTAATCGTTCGCGCTCTCCGTCGCGGTCACCTCGTCCGGCGCGCCGGCGGGCCTGCCGGCCCGGAGCGGCCGCTCTTCGAGCTGCGAGAGCGCGGCCAGGCATAAGGCAAAGCCGGCCGACGTCCCGAAGAACACGATCTGGAATGCTTCGGCGAGCGCGCTCCGCTCCGCGATCGCCGCCGACGGCGTTCCATGCAAGATCCCTGTCCCCAGCTTGGCGGCGAGAAGGGCGCCGAACAATCCGACGAAGATCGTCCCGGCGAGGCTGCGGACGAAATTGAGGGACGCGGTCGCGGCGCCGAGCTCGGCCCGGGCCACCGCGTTCTGCAGCGCGACCGTCGCCATGGGCGGCACGGTACCGAAGCCAAGCCCGATGATCGTCAGCAGCGCTTCGATCGTCATGAGCCCGAAACGGCCGGCCGCGAAGCCGAGCGCCACCGTCGCCGACAGCGCCAAGAGCACGCCGATCATCGGCAGCACCTTGTAGTGGCGCACCCGCGCGGTGACCTGGCCCGAAATGCCCGCGCCGATATTGAAGTTGACCATCAACGTCATCAGCAGCAGGCCGGCATGCGAGGCGCCGAGGCCGACCAAAAGCTGAAGGAACATCGGCATGAAAAGGTTCAGCACCATGATCGAGCTCGCCCCCATCGCGTTGGCCAAGACCGCGAAGATGACGACGGGGTTGGAGAGCACGCCGAGCGGAACCAACGGCTCCAGCGCCGTTCGCAGCCGCACGGCGAAGCCCGCCCAGCTTGCCGCGGAGAGCGCCGCAAGACCGAGGATCGGGGCCGATGCCCAGTCGAAGCGGTTGCCGCCGAGGTCGATGGCCGCCATCAACGTGGCCGTCGCCACGATGACCAAGCCCGCGCCGACAAGGTCGAGCCGGTGCCGCCGCTCATGTCTTGGCAGCCGCCGGAGCTGCGCGTTCGACACCAGCAAGGAGAGCAAGCCGAGCGGCAAATTGATCCAGAAGATCACCGTCCAGTCGAGATATTGCGCGAAGAAGCCGCCAAGGGCGGGCCCCAGCGCACCGGCGCTCGCGAAGACGACGACAAAATAGGTGTAATACTTGGCGCGGTCCTTCGGTGCCACGATGTCGCCG
>CAYMNX010000054.1:0-2173 GCA_964391905.1 uncultured Rhizobiaceae bacterium | reverse complement strand
ATCCCCGCACGTCTCGACGCCCTGACCTACACGGTACGCGAGCCCATGGGTGTGGTTGGTGCGATCATCCCTTGGAACTTTCCATTGATGATCGGTATGTGGAAGATCGCGCCGGCGCTCGCCTGCGGCTGCACCATCGTGCTGAAGCCGGCGGAGTTGACGCCGCTCTCCGCTCTTTGGCTCGGCGAGCTTGCTTTGGAAGCGGGGCTGCCGCCCGGCGTCCTCAATGTTCTGCCGGGCATGGGCGCCGATGCCGGCGCGGCGCTGGTCGCCCATCCCGGCCTCAATAAAATCTCCTTTACCGGCTCGCCCCGCGTTGGACGCGAGATCATGCGCGCCGCCACCGCGAATGTGACGCGCATCGGGCTCGAGCTTGGCGGCAAATCGCCGAACATCGTCTTCGCGGATGCCGATCTCGACGCCGCCGTGCGGCAATCGACCTCCGGCGCCTTTTTCAATGCGGGCCAGGTCTGCTCGGCGGGCGCTCGTATCCTCGTCGCCGATGCGATCCATGACGCGTTCATCGAGCGCCTCGCGGCACGCGTCGCGAGCTTGCGGATCGGCGATCCGATGGATGCGGGAACGAGCCTCGGCCCCGTCATCTCGAAAACGCAGATGGAGCGGATCCTCAATTATGTCGAGATCGGGAAAAGCGAGGGCGCGGCACTCGTCACCGGCGGCGAGCGCATTGGCAATCGCGGCTATTTCATCGCGCCGACCATTTTCGGCGGCGTCGAAGGAGGGATGAGGATCGCGCAAGAAGAGATTTTCGGGCCGGTCGTCTCGATCCTTCGCTTCCGCGACGAGGACGAGGCGGTGCGTCTTGCCAACGGCACGGCCTATAGCTTGGCGGCGGGACTTTGGAGCCGCGATCTCGACCGTCTGCACCGTGTCGCCGACCGCCTCCGCGCCGGAACGGTTTGGATCAACACCTATGGCCCAACCGATACGCGCCTGCCGTGGGGCGGCATGGGTGGCGAATCGGGGGTCGGACGCGACCTCGGCCGGGCAGCGCTTCAGAATTATACCGAACAGAAGACCGTGTGGATGCAGCTGCGCGCCTGACGCGCCTCGGCTCGCCCGCGACGGCGCCATTTTGTAACCTCGGGTTCACAATCGAGCCATCCTTGCCGCCCGAACGGCGGCGTTTCGCTGGATCCGTGCCTGTGGCCGGGAAGATCACCGCGCCCGAGATTCGAACCGGTCGGAGAAACCGGTATAATAGGTCTTCCTTTAAGAGGACCGATCTTCGCCGGCGCTGTTGCTGCGCGCCGCAGGCGAACGCCGGCGTTGCGGATAGGCCATGTGGATTTTCCGGTTTTTCGAAACCCTGCTGCAGCCGACCGTCTTATCGCCCGAGGCGCCGCCGCCTTCGGGATTAGGGGCGTTCTATTGGCATTATGCGCGGCAGGTGCGCGGCCTGATCGGGGGCCTGTTCGTGGCGGGGCTTGCGGTCGCGCTCCTCGACACCACCATTCCTGTCTTCATCGGCCGCCTCGTGACGCTCGCCTCGACACACGCGCCGGAGTCGCTTCTCAAAGACGCCGGGCCGCAACTGCTCGGCATGGCCTTGGTGCTGCTCGTTCTGCGCCCATCCGTCCTCTTCGTGCAGAACCTCATCGTCAATCAGACGGTGGCGCCCGGCTTCACCAATCTCATTCGCTGGCAGAATCACTGGCACGTCGTGCGCCAGAGCTGGACCTTCTTCCAGAACGATTTCGCCGGCCGCATCGCCAATCGCGTGATGCAGACGGGCCCGTCCTTGCGCGAGAGCGTCGTCTCCTCGACCAATGTGGTGTGGTACACGCTCGTCTACGGCACCAGCGCCATTACCTTGATGGCCTCGAGCGATATCCGCTTGGCTATGCCGATCTTCATTTGGTTCGCGGCCTATCTCGGCTTGCTGCGCTATTTCGTGCCGCGGCTGCGCGAGCGCTCGCGCCATATGTCGGAAGTTCGCTCGGCCCTCACCGGCCGGGTCGTCGACAGCTACACCAACATCCTGACCGTCAAGCTTTTCGCCCGCCCCCGTGACGAGGACAATTTCGTACGCGCGGCGGTCGACGATCACACCGATGCGTTTCGCGGTCAGCTGCGCCTCATCACGGTTTTCGGCATCATCCTCACCGTGCTCAATGCCTCGCTCCTGGTCGGCACGGGCGCGGTGGCGATC
>CAYMNX010000053.1:0-10107 GCA_964391905.1 uncultured Rhizobiaceae bacterium | reverse complement strand
AAGCTCAGCATGAAGCAGGTCGACCAGGCTACCGGCGAGGATATCAGCGGGAAGCTTGCCGAAGAGCGTCGTCAACGCGAGGAAACCAAGGCTGCTCCGGTTTGAGATGCTCGCCTATATTGACAAGAAGCGGCGCTGCTGCCGTGGCTGGTTGAGGTGGCATTTCTGCGCGGGAGGTTCGCAGGGTGAAAGCGCTTAACGCAGTGCTCTTGTCGGGACGCGAAGTCCTACCCCTCGTCGAGGGCGGCAAAGGGATTTCCGTCTCCAATGGTGAAAGCTCGGGCGCTTGGGCCGCATGCAACGGCGTCGGCACCTTTTCGGGCGTCAACGCCGACAGTTTCGACGAGCACGGCCACAAGAACCCGCAGATCTATCACGGCCGGACCCGCCGCGAGCGGCATGAGGAGCTGATCCGCTTTTCGATTGCCGGCGGCATTCACCAGGCGCGTGTCGCCTATGAGCGCGCGAACGGCGCGGGCCCCATCAATATGAACATTCTGTGGGAGATGGCCGCGGCCGAGCGCATCCTGCATGGCGTCCTCGAGGGCGCGCGTGGCCTTATCAACGGCGTGACCTGCGGCGCCGGCATGCCCTATCGCATCGCCGAAATCTGTGCGCGCTACAGCGTGCACTACTATCCGATCATCTCCTCGGCGCGCGCGTTCCGCGCCTTATGGAAGCGCGCTTATCACAAGTTCCGCGACTGGATGGGCGCCGTCGTCTACGAGGATCCGTGGCTCGCCGGCGGCCATAACGGCATCACCAACAGCGAGAATCCGGAAAAGCCGGAACCGCCTTATCCGCGTGTGCTCGAGCTCCGCAAGCCGATGCGCGAATTCGGCCTCGATAATACGCCGATCATCATGGCCGGCGGCGTGTGGTGCCTCCGGGAATGGGAGGACTGGATCGACAATCCCGATCTCGGCCCCATCGCCTTCCAGTTCGGCACGCGGCCGCTGTTGACGAAGGAAAGCCCCATTTCCGATGCGTGGAAGCGCAAGCTCCTGACGCTCAAGGAGGGCGATGTCTATCTCAATCGCTTCAGCCCGACGGGATTCTATTCCTCGGCGGTGCGTAACAACTTCTTGAACGAGCTGGCGCAGCGCAACGAGCGCCAAGTCGCCTATTCGGTCGAGCCGGTCGGCGATCATCTGGCGCCGCTCGAAGTCGGCGCGCGAAGCCGCGTCGTCTATCTGACCCCCCATGACCGCGAGCGCGCGCTCAACTGGATCAATCAGGGCTTTACCGAGGCACTGCGAACGCCGGATTCGACGCTCATTTTCGTCACCAATCAGAAGGCGATCGAGATCCGCAACGATCAGATCAACTGCATGGGATGCCTCTCGGCCTGCCTGTTCTCCAACTGGGCGCAGAACGAAGACGGCACCACCGGCAAAAAGGCGGATCCCCGCAGCTTCTGCATCCAGAAAACGCTGCAGGCGATCAGCCATTCGGATGATTGCGAATTCGAACTGATGTTCGCCGGACACAACGCCTTCCGCTTCGCCAGCGATCCGTTTTATGCGAACGGCTTCATTCCGACGGTGCGCGAACTGGTAGAGCGGCTCAAGACCGGGGACTGAGCCTCACGGAGGCAATCCCCCGAACGTGTGATTTTCGCGGGCGCGGCGCCATCCCGCTTGGCGTCGTGCGGTTGGTGGGGTAATTTGGAGTGCCTCTAAACTAGACAGTCTCGCCTTCCTATATGGGAGTCATGAGCACGACACGTCCTTTTGCCAATGCCCTTGAACTGCTGCGCGCAGCCAAGCTCCGGCCCACCCGGCAACGGCTCGCCCTGGCGCGCCTTCTTTTCGAGCATGGCGACCGGCACGTGACGGCGGAGCAGCTGCATGGCGAGGCGCTCCGCGCGGCCGTGATTGTCTCGCTTGCGACCGTCTATAATACGCTTCACCAATTCGTCGGCGCCGGCTTGTTGCGCGAGGTCGTGGTTAACCCCGGCCGCTCCTATTTCGACACGAACACCGCCGACCACCATCATTTCTTCTTCGAGGAAACCGGCCGCTTGATGGACATTCCAAGCGACAGCATCCATGTGGGCAACCTGCCGCAGCCGCCGCAAGGCGAGATCAAGCGGGTCGATGTCACGATCCGGGTCGGAAAGTCCGAGAGTTGACGAGGTTACAAAAAGGTCTTAAGTTTAGAAACGTTCTAATTTCCTGAGGAGGGCGTCATGCCGAAGCTGCAAGGATCAAAGACCGAGAACAATCTGAAAGAGGCTTTTGCTGGCGAAAGCCAGGCCAATCGCCGCTATCTTTATTTCGCACAAAAGGCCGATGTCGAAGGCTATAACGACGTCGCCGCCGTGTTCCGCTCGACCGCTGAAGGTGAGACCGGCCATGCCCATGGCCATCTCGAATACCTCGCCGAGGTCGGCGATCCCGCGACTGGCAAGCCGATCGGCTCGACCGCGAAGAACCTCGCCGCGGCAGTCGCCGGTGAGACCCATGAATATACGGACATGTATCCGGGCATGGCGCGTACCGCCCGCGAGGAAGGCTTCGACGAAATTGCCGACTGGTTCGAGACCCTCGCCAAAGCCGAGAAGTCTCACGCCGGCCGTTTCCAAAAGGCACTCGACACTCTCGGCTAATCGCGTCGACCGGCCTGATTGGCGCCGAAGGGGCGCGTAACCACGCCCCTTCGCCTTCTTCTTTTCGAATGAGGAGCAGCGGAATATGAGCGAGGGCGGTCTCGGCGCCCCGACGCGTCATCCGATTGCCTGGGAAGACCCCGATTTTTACGACCCGGCGAAGATCGAGGCCGAGCTAAAGCGCGTCTTCGATATCTGCCATGGCTGCCGCCGCTGCTTCAATCTCTGCGACAGCTTTCCCCGCCTCTTTGACATGATCGACGAGACGCCGACGGGCGAGCTCGACGCGGTCGATCCCCAGAACTACGGCAAGGTCGTCGAAGCCTGCACGCTTTGCGACATGTGCTTCATGACCAAATGCCCCTACGTGCCGCCGCATCCGTTCAACCTCGATTTTCCGCATCTGATGCTGCGACATCGCGCGGCCGAAGCGCGCGCCGGGAAGACGCGCTGGGCCGATCGCGCGCTCGCCGAAACCGACCGCAATGGCAGGATGGCACGCGCGGTCGCGCCGCTCGTGAACTGGGCGGGCGATATCGATAACAAGCTTACCCGACCGACGATGGAGAAACTCGCCGGCATCGACCGCAACGCGGCTTTGCCGAAATTCCATGCGCGCACTTTCGAGCTGCGCGCGCAGAGCACAGCGCTGGCGCCCAATGAAGCCGCGCCGGCCTTCGGCCGCAAGGCCGTGCTCTATGCGACCTGCTTCATCAACTACAACAATCCGCGCATCGGCGAGGCGGCGCGCGCGGTGCTGGCGCGGAACGGCGTCGCCACCGAGGTCGTTTACCCGGAATGCTGCGGCATGCCTCAACTCGAGCAGGGCGAGCTTTCGCGCGTCGCCCAGAAGGCGAAGAACGTCGCGGCGGTGCTCTTGCCCTTTATCGACCAGGGCTATGCGATCGTCGCCCTCGTTCCTTCTTGCGCGCTGATGCTGAAATTCGAATGGCCGCTGCTGTTGCCGAAGGATCCAGATGTGGCGCGGCTTTCGAAGTCGACGTTCGATTTGAGCGAGTACGTCGTCGATATCGCCAAAAAGGAAGGGTTGGCACCGGGCCTCAAGCCGCTGCCGGGAGGCGTCAGCCTTCATCTCGCCTGCCATGCCCGCGCGCAGAACATGGGGGCAAAAGCCGCCGACATGCTGCGCCTGCTGCCGCAGCCCGATCTCGACGTGATCGAGCGCTGTTCCGGCCACGGCGGCTCTTGGGGGGTGAAGAAGGAGAATTTCGCCGTCGCGATGAAGGTCGGACGGCCGGCGGCGCGGCAGGTAGCGAAGGAGGAGAAAGCGTTTCTCTCGTCGGAATGCCCGCTCGCCGCGCTCCACCTCCAGCAAGGAGTCGAGGCTCTCGAGCACAAGACGGTCGAGACGCTCCATCCGATCGAGCTGATGGCACTTTCCTATGGGCTCAGCGAAGGAGATCGCGCATGACTACGACCCATGTCCCCGCCAAGCGCGCCATTACGCGTGCCGACATCTTGGATCCCGAGCAATATGCGAAAGAGCGGCGCGAGCTGAAGCGGAAATTGACCGAGGTGAAGCGCAATCGCCGCGTCGAAGTGGGTCCCTATGTGACCTTCTATTTCGAGAATTACGAGACGATGTGGCATCAGGTGCATGAGATGCTGCATATCGAGCGCGGCGGCGAGGCGCAGATCGTCGACGAGCTTGCGGCTTACAACCCGCTCATCCCGCAGGGCGACGAACTCATCGCCACCGTCATGATCGAGGTCGAGAATCCGGCGCAGCGGGAAGCGACGCTTGCCCGGCTCGGCAATATCGAGAACCACATCTATCTCACGGTCGGCGGCGAGCGCATCAGCGGCATTCCCGATCCGACGCGCGAGAACACCTCGCCCGAGGGCAAGGCCTCGGCCGTGCAGTTCATGCGCTTTCCTTTCACGCCGGCACAGAAGGCCCAGTTTTGCGCCTCTGGGACGCAAGTGCTCGCCGGCATCGACCATCCGAATTACGGCCACATGGCGATCGTGCCGGAGCCGGTCCGCACCGCGCTGAGCCAAGATTTCGCGTAACGCCTTTGCCTTCCGGGCGGACCAAATCTGGTCCGTCTTGGGTCTGAACTCAGGGCAAGGACCGAAAGTGAGACTATCGAAGCAGGTAAAGCCGATCAGCTATTCGAAGGCTCATGCTGCCGAACTTATCCAGGGCCTCGCCGCGGGCCAGCAGCGGAGCTTTTCCTTGATAGAGACGGCCGTGGAACCGCGTGACGCGCAAGAGGCTTCGTCAACGCGGGTTGCTTTCCTGAATCGACCCGATACGGCGGTTAACGCACCACCTCGTCGGGATAGACGCCCCAGATTTCGTCGCGGGCAAGCCAGCCTTTGATGTCTTGGGTTTCGACGCGGCACCAATCGCCGCGGCATTCGAGCAGATGCGCGATGACGCCGGGATCGAGCTTTGCCACGGGCGGGGACGTCGCCTCGGCTTCGGCGTGGAGCACGCGCTGCGCTCCCTTGACGATCACCATGCGCGTCCCGGTCACCAGCCGCTGATGCACCCAGCCTTCGGTGCCTTGCCAATCGCGGACGCGCCGCCATTGGTCGTATTGGGCGATGATCTCGACGGGCAGCCCCTTGCGATGATAGACCCATTCGACCGGATAGCGGTCGCCCGGACCCGTGCGCAAATTGACGACATCGGCCTTGAGGCTGACGAAGCGCGGCAGGGGCTCGGCTTTCTTTTCGGCCGCGCTCGCGCCCAACGCCGTGAGTGCCACCGCCATGAAAACCGCGAGCGCGCTTTTCAGGGCTTTCTTCCACATGTGGGGCAATCCGGGTCGCGCGGCAGCTTGATGTTGTGAAAGCCGGCGCGCAGCGCGTCATAGACGAGGAGCGTGCCGGAAAGGCTCTCGCCCAGTCCAAGGAGCTCTTTCAAGACTTCGGTTGCCTGCAGCGTACCCATGACGCCGGCGATGGCGCCGAGTATCCCCGCGGTCTCGCAGCGCGGCACGGAATCGGGCGGCGGCGCTTCGCGGAAGAGGCAGCGATAACAGGGATGCGGCGGGCCCAGATAAGCCTTGAAAGTCGAGTGCTGCCCCTCGAACGGCGAGAGCGCCGCGCTGACCAAGGGCTTCTTCAGGCGATAGCAAAGGTCATTCAAGAGATAGCGCGTCGCGAAATTGTCGCTGCCATCGGCGACGAGGTCATAGGCCGCAACGAGATCGGCCGCGTTGGCCTCGGCGAGGCGTGTCGGATGCGATTGCAGCTTCACCTCGGGATTGACATGTGAGAGCGTGCGCCGCGCACTCTCGACCTTGGGCATGCCAATGCTTTCCGTCGCATGGACGATCTGGCGTTGCAGGTTCGAGAGGTCGACCGTATCGTCATCGACAACGCCCAGCGTTCCGACGCCCGCCGCGGCGAGGTAAAGGAGCAGCGGCGAGCCGAGGCCGCCCGCGCCGATGACGAGAACGCGGGCCTCGAGCAGCTTTTGCTGCCCCTCCTCGCCGACTTCCTCCAGCACCAGATGGCGGGCGTAGCGCTCGAACTGCGCGTCGCTTAGTTCCATGCCCCTTGTCACAGCCCGTCGAACAGTGCCGTCGAAAGGTAGCGCTCGCCCGTATCGGGCAACACGACCGCGATGCTTTTGCCCGCCATGTCGGCGCGTTGCCCCACCTCGATGGCGGCCGCCAGGGCGGCGCCCGAGGAAATACCGACCGCGATGCCTTCGAGCCGCGCCACCTCGCGTGCCATGCGGAAGGCATTGTCGTTGGAGATGCGCAGGATCTCGTCGATCAGCTTGGTATCGAGGATCTGCGGGATGAAGCCGGCGCCAATGCCCTGGATCTTGTGCGGGCCGGGCGGCCCGCCCGACAGCACGGCGCTGTCCTCGGGCTCGACCGCGATCATCTTGAGCCCGGGCTTCCTCGGCTTCAGCACCGAGCCGACGCCGGTGAGCGTGCCGCTGGTGCCGATACCGCTCACCACCGCATCGATCTTGCCGCCGGTATCGCGCCAGAGCTCCTCGGCGGTTGTGGTGCGGTGAATCTCGGGATTGGCCGGATTCTGGAACTGCTGCGGCATGAAGGCGTCGGGAAGGGTGTGCAGCAATTCCTCGGCGCGCTGGATGGCATAGCGCATGCCTTGCGCCGCTGGCGTCAGCTCGAGCTCGGCGCCCAAGAGCTTCAGCATGCGGCGGCGCTCCATCGACATGCTGTCGGGCATGACGAGGATGCAGCGATAGCCTTTGGCGGCGGCGACGAAGGCCAAGGCGATGCCGGTATTGCCGGAGGTCGGCTCGACCAGCACGGTCTTGCCCGGCGTCAGCCGGCCCGCCTTCTCCGCCGCCTCGATCATGGCGACGCCAATGCGATCCTTGACCGAGCTCAAGGGGTTGAAGAACTCGCACTTGCCGAGCAGATCGGCCTTGACGCCGTGCGCCGCCGCCAGCCGCTTCAGCCGGACCAGCGGTGTTGCGCCGATGGTCTCGACGATGCTGTCATAGACCCGACCGCGGAATTCGGCAGGCGCGCTGCGTGTGTTCAAGCCCTCGGCCATGTCATCTCCTTCGCTTGCTAGATCGAGAAGTCGAGCCGCGAGGCATATTCGCCGGCAATGCCGGCCTGGTGCGCCCGCATGCACAAGTCCTCAATGGTAATCGTATCCAGCCGCTTCATCAGCTCTTCCTGCAGGTCCGACCATAGCGGGCGGACGACGCGCCGGCCAAGCTCGGCGCCCGTATCCTCCTCGAGCGGATCCTCGCTGCCTTCAAGCGCACGTACGACACGAACGATCTCGCCGACCGTGACGCGCCGCCGCTCGCGCGCGAGGCGATAGCCGCCTTTCGGACCGCGCACCCCTTCCAGGATTCCGGCGCGCACCAGCTGCTGCAGCACCTGCTCGAGATAGCGCCGCGGAATCCCTTGACGGCCGGTGATCTCGGCGGATTGCACCGGCAAGGCGCCGCCATTATAGGCGATGTCGAGCACGGCCTCGATGGCGAAGAGCAGCTTCTTGGTAAGCCGCAGCATGGGGTCAGGTCCCGGTCGAGCCGAACCCGCCTGCGCCGCGCCGCGTCTGCGGCAACTCGCGCGTTACCTGCCATTCCGCGCGGCTGACCGGCGCAATGACGAGCTGGGCGATGCGCTCGCCGCGCGAAATCGTCACCGGCGCCGTGCCGAGATTGGCCAAGATCACCTCGATTTCGCCGCGGTAATCGGCATCGATCGTGCCGGGGCTGTTGAGCACGGTGATGCCGTGCTTCAAGGCAAGACCCGAGCGCGGGCGGACCTGCCCTTCCCAGCCCTCGGGCAGGGCAAGCGCGATGCCGGTCGGAATTTTGCTGCGCGCGCCGGGTTGGAGAACCAGCGCTGTCTCGACCGCCGCGGCGAGATCGACACCGGCGCTCCCAGCCGTGGCATAGCTCGGCAAGGGCAAGCCTTCGCCATGGGGCAGAACTTGCACTTTGACGATGACGCCGCTCATTCCGCGGCCTTGGGCGCCAGGAAAGCGGCAATGCGCTGTGCCAGGCGGTCACCGACCGCGCGCTTCGTGAGCGAGGGCCAATCCTCGACGCCGACGGCATCGATCAGGTGAATCAGGTTGCGCTCGCCGCCGAAAACGCCGCTTGCGGTCGAGACGTCATTCGCAAGAATCCAATCGCAGCCTTTCTTGAGGCGCTTCGCCCGCGCATTCGCGACCACATTCTCGGTCTCGGCGGCAAAGCCGATGACGAGCCGCGGCCGGCGATTGCCGGCATGGCTCAGCGTCGCAAGGATATCGGGATTCTCGACCAGCTTCAGCACCGGCGCCGTGCCTTCCTGCTTCTTGAGCTTCGATGGCGCGGCTTCGGCGCGCCAATCGGCGACGGCGGCGGCGCAGACCGCGATCTCGACCGGCAATGCTATTTCACAAGCCGCGAGGATCGCGCGCGCCGTCTCGTCATGCTCGACTTTGACGCCGGGCGGATCCGGCTCCTCGGTTGGGCCGGAAACGAGGATGCAATCCGCGCCCAGCCGCGCAAGTGCGGCGGCGATTGCATGCCCTTGCTTACCGGAGGAGCGGTTCGCGATATAGCGCACCGGATCGATCGGCTCGTGCGTCGGGCCGCTCGTTACCAGCGCGCGCCGGCCCGAAAGGCTCGCGCCGGCCTGGAAAATTTCCTCGACCGCAGCGATGATCTCCAGCGGCTCGGCCATGCGGCCCATGCCGCTTTCATTCTCGGCGAGCGGGCCGGCATTGGGTCCGACACGCTTGACGCCGCGCGCCGCAAGCGTCGCGAGATTGGCCTCTGTCGCTGCATGCTTCCACATGCGGAAATTCATCGCCGGCGCGATCAGGATCGGCTTGTCGCTCGCGACGAGCGCCGTTGAGGCGAGGTCGTCGGCGAGGCCACCTGCCATCTTGGCCAACAGATCCGCCGAGGCGGGTGCCACGACGAGCAGATCGGATTCCTGCGCCAAGCGCAAATGGCCCATTTCGCTTTCGTCGGTGAGCGAGAACAAATCGGTATAGACCTTCTCGCCCGACAGCGCGGCGGCCGAAAGGGGTGTGATGAATTGCTGCGCGCCGGCGGTCAGGATGCAGCGCACCATGGCGCCCCGCTCGCGCAGCCGGCGGATGAGATCGAGACTCTTATAAGCGGCGATGCCGCCGGAAATGATCAGCAAGATGCGCCGGCCGTGCAGCATCGGCTTACGCCCTCGGGGTTGGTGGTCCTTTCTATAGGGGTGGGTCCGACGGGGCGCAAGGGCGCGGCACCTAGAGCCGCCAGCCTGCGTGAATGGCGGCGATGCCTCCCGAGAGATTGCGCCAGCGCACGCGCTCGAAGCCCGCTTCGCGCATCATTGTGGCGAGTTTTTCCTGTGGCGGGAAACGGCGAATGCTCTCGACCAGGTATTGATAGGCATCGCGATCGTGAGCCACGATATGTCCAAGCTGCGGCAACACCGTGAAGGAATAAAGATCATAGGCGCGGCGCAGCAGCGGTGCCTCCACCCGGCTGAATTCGAGGCAGAAAAACCGCCCGCCCGGCTTCAAGGCGCGGCGTATTTCGGTGAGCGCCTTGTCGATCCGCGTTACGTTGCGCAGGCCGAAGGAGATCGTGCAGACATCGATGCTGCCGGTCGCGAGCGGCAAATTCTCGGCATCGCCCGCGACCCAAAGAATCCCGTCAAGAATGCCACGGTCGATGCTGCGGTCGCGACCCGCACGGAGCATCTCCTTGTTAATGTCGCAGATGAGCACCGCGCTCTCTTTGCCGGCGCGGGCCAGAAAGCGTCGCGCAATATCGCCGGTTCCGCCGGCAAGATCGAGCAAGGTTTGCCCGGGCCGCGGCCCGATCTCGTCGATCAGCTGTGCCTTCCAGCGGCGATGAATGCCGGCGCTCATCAGATCGTTCATCAGATCGTAGCGCGTGGCGACACGGTCGAAGACGTCGCGGACAAGCCGCGTCTTCTCCGTCTCGGTCACGCGGCGGAAGCCGAAATCCGCAGGGCGGGAATCCATATGGCTTGTGTTGGAGCGCGCCATCTCTG
>CAYMNX010000052.1:0-7402 GCA_964391905.1 uncultured Rhizobiaceae bacterium | reverse complement strand
TGGTTCTGGCTCCGCGTGGCTGAGAAGACGGTTCATCCCCATTCAGCTGTCGGGCGCTACGTCAATCCGATCGTGGCGCGAGCGCAAAAGTTGCGCCCTGGCCTGATGAGCTCTGGCGCGTCCCGTCAAATTGCGCCCATGTCAAGAACGCTCTTTCTGTTTTACGACCTTCAAGTGGCGCCGATTACTTTTAACGTTATCGACGACTTGATCGCTGCGGAGCTGATGCGGCGCCGGCTCAATTTGGCGGACATTCATGTCGTCATCGTACCGGGGCGCAATGAGGGGCTTCGCTGGGAGGATGCCGAGTATGACGTTGCAGTGGACAGAGCGACACGCTATTGGCGCCTTTACAATATCGTCATCGCCTCCTTTCCTCTCCTCCCAAGCTGCTCAGGCTATACGCTTTGCTCGTCGCGCCAGCAGGCAACGGACATCCAACGTGCGTGGTCAGCGGCGGTTTATCCCGAAGGATATACCGTCGCGTTGCCTGTGCCGCCGCTACGACGTTTGCTTACCGAGCGCGCGCGCGCCGGCGAAAAAGTGTTCCCGGGTTTCGTTACCCCGACCGAGGCCATGCGCTTCATGCGCAGGCGTCTGGAAGTTCTCTGCGGCGCGCGACGGCCTGTCGTGCTCACTCTCCGCGGCTATGGATACATGCCGCAGCGGAACGCCCAACCCGAGATATGGGCGGAGTTTGCGCGGTCGCTTGACCCGGAGCGTTACATACCAATCTTCGTTCCGGACACGCATGCAATTCCCGAACCAATACCCGAGGTCTTGAAGGGTTTTGCGATGATGCCGGAAGTCGCGGTGAATATCCTGCTGCGCATGGCGCTCTACGAATGCGCTTGGCTGAACATGGCGAACATGCACGGCCCCATGGCGCTGTGTTGGTACAATGAACGATGCCGGTACGTCATTTTTCAGGCTGTCGGCACGGCCCCGCAGACTTCGCGCGAAGCCTTGGAAACCGACGGCTACGTCTTGGGGGAACAATTGCCCTGGGCGACGTCCCTACAACGCTGGGTATGGGAAAAAGAAAGCGTCGACAATCTGCGATACCATTTCGCCGAAATGGAAAAGCTCATCGAGGCGAACTGAGAACGCTCACCACGATGCGTTATTTCAAGAGGGCAATAACGGCCTTCTTGAGCGTGACTTTATCAACCGACTGGCGGTGGCCGATGATCCCGACCTTGATCCCGCCCGCGATATTGCCGAGAAACCCCACATGTCGAATCGCGCCACCCGCTGCAACCAGCGGTGCGGTCACCGCAAAAAAAGCATCGCCGGCACCGACTGTGTCAACGACGTTGCTCGCAAACGCAGGAATCCAACTTGTCGGCTCGCCGCGGCTATAACCGACGCATCCGCGCTGCCCATGCGTTACGATAATTTTCGAGCAGTCGACCTCCGATGCCAGCATGCCTTCGACGACCTTATCGATGGAACCGAAACGATCCCGCACAGCGAGACGCGCTTCGAGCTGATCGATGCAGATGTAATCGGCTCGTGGATAGCGCGTGACTAGATGGAAACCAAAATTACCGCCATTCGTCTGGACATTGACGGCGAGAAATGGCGAGACCTTCGCCAAGGTATTGACCGTCGCTGGCATGATCATGCCATGCCCAAAATCATTGACCACAACCAAGTCGGATTGGGGTGCACGCGCACGAATAGCGGCGTTTAGTTGCTCTTGGAGATCCGCAGGCGGCGGCGAATCGTCCATATGATACACTTCGAACATCTTTCGCATATAGCTCGGCTCGATGAAGCGCGACTTGACCGTGAATGGCGCGTTCGGACGCTCGATGGCGTGGAGCTTGATCTTGGGGTTGAGACTGCCACGAACGAGCTTCGCGTGTTCCGGTTCGCTGCCGAAGAAAGTTATGACTTCGACTTGACCGCAGATATTCGCCAAATGATTGGCTGTCGCAATCACGCCGCCAGCGAAGACTTCGCGTGATTGATGCAACGTCGCGACCAGGTTCTCTTTCGGAGCCTTGCCCATCGGCACGACGTAATTGTAATCGTCGATAATCGTGTCTCCGACGAGCAAGACACGCATGTCGGAGGCGCGATCGAGGAGTTTGAGGATCGCCTCGCCCTCTCCGCTGTCGCGCACGCTGTCGAGGAAGGTTCGAACCTGCGGCTCGAACGGGCTAAGGTGGCGATTGATCAATTCGCTAGAGCTGAAAGTGATATCGTGCGTGAAAACGACGCGTCCGCCAAAGCGTTCGACAATCTCGCGCTCAGAAACGATCTTGCCAGTCACGTCGGCGCGTTCGTCGGAATACTCGACGCCCTTTACATAAATATCAGGCTTCAGCAATTCGATCGCACTTTCTGCAGTCGGCGCCTCGTTGACAGCAACCCAGTCGACACAAGCCATTGCCGCCAGCATCTCGGCGCGCAGCGTTTCCGTAAAGACCGGCCGACCGGGGCCCTTATTGACGAAGCGGTCGGCAGTCACGGTCACCATGAGGCAAGTGCCAAGGCTACGCGCTTCCTCAAGATGGCGCACATGCCCCATATGCAAGAGGTCAAACACGCCGTGCGCCAAAACCACCTTGCTACCATTTTTGCGAGCCGCGGCGGCAATATCCGCCAATGCCGCCACGGATTTTATCTTCAACCGCGCTCCGCGCGGTGCGTGCTCCCCGCCGCCAAGGTGCGAGGTAGAAGCTTGTTCGGCGAACGCCGAAGAGCGAAGCTGCTCGTGGGCCATGGCGTCAATTTCCCAAATATTTAAACCAGGTAGACGTCGCTTGTTGGATCGATTCGGCATTCCAGAGCGGCGCATCACGCCAATAATCGATGTGGTCGAGTATCCTTGCGACCCCTTCCTCGAAACTTATTTCGGGGCGCCATCCCAAATCGCGTGAGATTTTTGTGATGTCCGCCCAGGTGCAGTCGGGTTCCCCTGGACGCTTGGGTATGTGGACAGCTTGGCCGCCTAAGAGTTGGACCAGTCGGTTGACGGGTTGGGGGTTGCCGGCTCCCAGATTGTAGCATTCACCCGCAATTGGTGTTTCCGCCGCGGCAAAGAAGGCACGAACCACGTCCGTAACGTAAAGAAAATCACGCGACTGGGACCCGTCTCCAACGACGGTGTAGGGTTGGCCGGCAAGCTTCTGACGCAAAAAAACGCCGAATACTGCGCCGTAAGCCCCGGTCGTGCGCGAGCGCGTGCCATAAGAATTGAAGATCCGCAGCGAATTCACTGGCAGGCGGTAGACTCGATGCCAATGCATGACCGCTTGCTCACCGAGATTCTTGCTCAGACCATAAGGGTATTTCGGATCGATCGGGTGGTCTTCACGAGTCGGCACAGCCGCCAAGCCGTAGCAGGTCGATGATGCCGCATAGACGAACTTCTTCACGCGCGCTGTCCGCGCAGCCTCCAGGACGCGGACGGTGCCCATGACGTTCACGTCCATATATTCGGTTGGCCGGTCGATCGAGGGGACAATGTCGCCAATCCCCGCAAAATGGAAGACGTAGCGAACATCTGCAAAGAGGGGATCGTTCGGCTCGATGCGCCGGATATCGCGCGTATCGAGTTCGACCATCCCACGAGCGGCGTGGTGCGCCAGATTCGCCTCGCGCCCTCCACTTAGATTGTCTATGACGCGAACCTTGAAATCTTGCTCCCGGAGCAGATCGACCATATGGCTTCCGATGAAGCCGGCGCCACCAGTGACAACGGCAATCGGGGCACTATTTGCCATTCTCGGCTCACCTCCAAACATCCCTCGACTAAGGGCTGTGACTGACCTTGCGTGCGTAAATAAGTTATAGCGAGAACTCCTCTAATGGGAAGAACGATCTAGATCATCCGCCCGGACACCCTCTCTGGAAATCGATAGGCACGAAGGCGATTTTTTGAGTATAAAAGGCCAGCCAAAAGGGTATGGAAGTCGAGCGCGAATCGATTCGCATCGGCGACACGCTTCATCAACACTCGGTACGGGCGACGCTCAGCATGACGAAGAAATTATGGAATATCATGGTAACCGGCGGGGCCGGCTATGTCGGCAGCAACTTGGTACCCAAGCTACTTGCCGAGGGACACAGCGTTACCGTGCTCGACCTTTATCTCTACGGGCCGGAGATCTTCGCCGCTTATCGGGATAATCCAAGACTTCGCGAGGTAAAAGGCGATCTGCGCGACATAGCGACGGTGAAAAAGGCGCTGCGTGATTGCGACGCGGTGATCCACCTCGCCTGCATTTCGAACGATCCTTCTTTCGAGCTGAACCCGGAATTGGGCAAATCGATCAACTTCGACTCGTTCTTGCCTTTGGTGCGGGCTTCGAAGGAAGCCGGGGTTAAGCGCTTCATCTATGCATCGTCGTCCTCGGTTTATGGCATCAAGAACGAGGCATCGGTTACAGAGGACCTGCCGCTCAAGCCGCTCACCGATTATTCCCGCTTCAAGGCGATGTGCGAGGACGTGCTCGCGGCCGAGCGCGAGCCCGGCTTCATTACCTGTACGCTTCGCCCGTCGACCGTCTGCGGTTACGCGCCACGGCAGCGCCTCGACGTCGTCGTCAACATTCTCAGCAATTTTGCGTACCATACCGGCAAAATCAAAGTGCTGGGCGGCACGCAAATGCGCCCCAACATCCACATCGACGACATGACCAACGCCTATTGCTTTTTCCTGCAGCAACCCGACGCGGCGATTGACGGCAAGATCTACAATGTCGGCTACGAAAATCACACGGTAATGCAGCTTGCCGAGATCGTGAGCGAGGTGCTCGACCGCACACCTGCAATCGAAATCGTGCCGACGAACGACCTGCGCTCCTATCATGTATCGTCGGAAAAATTGCGACGCGAACTCGGTTTCACCTGCCAACATACGATCGAGATGGCGGTCCGGGATCTCGTCGGCGCGTTCAGGGATGGACGGCTCCGTGATCCGATGAACAATCCGATGTATTTTAACATCAAGCGCATGCAGGAACTCGGCCTGCGCTGAGGCGAATGGATCGACCTTTGCGCATCGGCATTGATTTTGACAATACGCTGGCAAGCTACGATCACCTGTTCCAGCGCATAGCCGCAGAACGCGGTCTTTTGCCCGCAGGTTTTCGTGGCGACAAAAAGCGAATACGCGACACGCTGCGCGAACGTGAGAGCGGCGAGGCCGAATGGATGCGACTTCAAGCCGAGGTCTATGGTACACGCATGGCGGAGGCTGAACTGATCGAAGGTGTTTCGAGCTTTTTTCGGTCGTGCCGACGCAACGGCGCCGATGTTTTCGTTGTCAGCCACAAGACCCGCTATGCCGCAGCCGATCCGGAGGGCGTCGATCTTCATGCCGCGTCTCTCGCTTGGATGGAGGCGCAAGGCTTTTTCCGGGATGATCATATTGGCCTATCGCGCGACCGCGTTTTCTTTGAGCCTACGCGCGAAGCCAAGTGCCAGCGCATCGCCGCTCTAGGCTGCGCCCACTTTATCGACGATCTCGAGGAAGTTTTCGGTGAGCCGACTTTCCCAAGCTCGGTCGAACGACTTCTGCTCTATCGTGGCGAAGGCCCGTTACCCGTGGGCAAATTCACCGCATTCCGGCATTGGGATGCAATCACGGATGCCCTCTTCCGAAACGCCTGAAGAAGCGGCCTGGAATGCCGCCGTTGCGCTCAGTCCAGCGCGACCGGTGTCGGTCGAGCGGCGCCTCGGCGGCGGGAACAATCGCCTTTATCGCGTCACGACAGCAAGCGACGCGGTCTACGCCCTGAAATGGTACCCGAAACGTGCCGGCGACTCGCGGGACCGTCTCGGAACTGAGTATAGCGCGCTCGATTTTCTTGGCCGGTGCGGCGTCTCCGAAGTGCCGCAGGCAGTGGCGGTCGACCGCGTTGCCGGTTTTGCGCTCTATGAGTGGATCGATGGCGACAATGTCGCACTGCCGGAGGAAGCCGATATCGATGCAGCGCTCGCGTTTGCCTCGCGCCTCCATGCGCTGCGCTCGGATCGGAATGCCATGGCCTTGCCTCTCGCGAGCGAGGCCTGCCTTTCGGCGGCCGACATTATAGGCCAAATCGACCGGCGCTTGACGCGCCTTGCTCAGGTGGCGGAAACCGAAACCGACCTCGCCCAATTCCTGCGTGACGACTTCGCGATGCTCTACCAGTCGGTCCTCGCTTGGGCGCGGACCGAATATGTTTCCAGAGGGTGGGATTTCGAAACCGCCATCGCTCCCGAAGATCGTAGTTTGAGCCCGTCGGATTTCGGCTTTCACAACGCGGTGAGACGCCCCGACGGCCGTCTGGTCTTCGTTGATTTCGAATATTTCGGCTGGGACGATCCGGTCAAATTGGCCGCCGATTTTGTCCAGCACCCCGGAATGAGTCTTTCCCTATCTCTGGCCGGCCGGTTTCGCGAGGGCGCGTGCCGGATATACGCAAGCGATCCGAATTTCGCCGCCCGTCTTATGCTGCTTCAGCCTCTGATCGGCCTGCGGTGGTGCATGATTCTGCTCAACGAATTTCTGCCGGAACGTTGGCAAAGCCGCACCATCGCCGGGGCCCATCACGATCGCATGACGGCCACGCGCACACAGCTCGAGAAAGCACGTGCGCGCGCAACCGCGATCGGACGGTATGCGATGGCAGGGCGCTATCAGAAATAGCTTGGGCGTCACAACCCGCGAAGAGCGCCCAGGCTTTCCTTCTGGGCTTGGTCATGTATATTGCGGATCGAACCGGATGGATAATGGATGAACGAACGATCCCAAGCGATGGCCCCGCACGAGAGCCCGCCCTTGGACGAACGGTCCATTTTTTTGCGCCGACTCGTGATTCGGGCGCTTGATGGCGGTGGTCGCGGCCATATCGGCTCGTCATTGTCGCTCATCGAGATCTTCCGTGTGCTCTACGACGATATCCTGCGCTACCAACCCGAGGAACCCCTTTGGGAAGGCCGCGATCGCTGCATCTTAAGCAAGGGACATGGCTGCCTCGCTCAATATGTGATGTTGGCAGATAAGGGGTTCTTCCCGCTCAGCGCCCTCGACGATTTCTGCCGCTTCGATTCGATCTTGGGCGGGCATCCCGAGGCCGCAAAAATCCCCGGTGTCGAAGCTTCGACAGGCGCGCTTGGGCACGGGCTTCCAATTGGCGTTGGTCGGGCTATCGGCCTGCGCATCAGGCAGAATAAAGCGCGTGTTTTCGTCGTCATGGGCGACGGCGAGATCAATGAGGGCTCCGTTTGGGAGGCGGCGCTCTCGGCGAATAAGCACCGGCTAAGCAACCTCACCATCATGGTCGATTACAATAAGATTCAGTCGGCCGGCAGGACAGCCGAGATCCTCGATCTCGAGCCGCTCGTCGATAAGTGGCGCGCTTTCGGTTTCGCGACTACGGAGGGGGCCGGTCACGACGTC
>CAYMNX010000051.1:0-2501 GCA_964391905.1 uncultured Rhizobiaceae bacterium | reverse complement strand
GCGCCGCCATCGGGCCGCTCCAACAGGCCGGCGAGATGCAGCAAGGTCGATTTGCCCGCACCCGAAGGCCCGACCAGCGCCACGATCTCGCCCGGCGCGATCGCGAGCGAGGCGCCGCGCAGGACGGGCAGCTTCTCGCCCGCCTGGCTGTAGATGCGCGTCACACCGCGCAGTTCGATCGTCGGGATGGTGGTGACAGAGCTATCCATGACTAGGCCATTGCTGCCTGGCAAGCCTCAAGAACCACCAAGGCACGAAGGCACCAAGACGGGCTCCTTCGTGTCTTTGTGACTTCGCGGTTCATCGAGGCGGAGAAACAGCCCATTACTCATACCGCAGCGCTTCGACCGGATCGAGCCGCGCGGCGCGCCAGGAGGGATAGATGGTCGCGAGGAAGGAGAGGCCGAAGGCCATGCCGACGACGGTCGCGACCTCGTACGGATCGATCCGCGCCGGAATCTGCGTCAGGAAGTAGATCTCGGCGGCAAAGAGATCGGTGCCGATGATCGATTGAATAAAGCGGCGGATCTGCTCGATATGCGCCGCGAATTCAACGCCGAGGACGAAGCCCGCCACCGTGCCGACGATGCCGACGCTCGCACCCGCCAAGATGAAGATCCTGAGGATCATCGCGCGCGTCGCGCCCATGGTCCTGAGGATCGCGATGTCGCGGCCCTTGTCCTTCACCAGCATGATCATGCTCGAGACGATGTTGAAGGCCGCGACCAGGATGATGAGCGTCAGGATGAGGAACATGACGTTGCGCTCGACCTGCACGGCGTTGAAGAAGGAGAGATTGCTCTGCTGCCAGTCGAAAATGCGCACTTTGCCCCCGAGCGCGTCATAGATCTCGCGATCATAGGCGCGGACATTGTCGGGATCGGCGACCATCACCTCGATGCTCGTCGCCGCCTTGTCGACATTGAAGAAGGTCTGCGCCGAATCGAGCGGCATGAAGATGATCGAATTGTCGAATTCGTACATGCCGACCTCGAAAGTGCCGGCAACGTGATATGTCTTGATCCGCGGCACGCTGCCGAAGACCGTGGTCGAGCCTTGCGGCGAGATGAGCGTCAAATTGCCGCCCGATTGGAGGCCGAGGCGCAGGGCGAGCCGGCTGCCGATCAGGATATTGTTGTCCTTGAAATTGGCGAGCGCATCGCGCGAGAGATGGTCGGCGATGAGCGGCTGGCTCGCGAGATCCTCGGGCTTCAGGCCGCGCACCATCGCGCCCGAGGCTTGCGAGCCCGCCGTCACCAGCACCTGGCCCTCGATGAGCGGACGCGCCGCGGTGACGCCCGGCAGTTTTTTCAGCTGCGCCGCGAGCGCATCGTAATCGGTGATCGGGCCCTGCGCCGCATAGACGTTGATATGGCCGTTGAAGCCCAAGATCCGCCCGAGGAGCTCGGCGCGGAAGCCGTTCATCACCGCCAAGGTCACGATCAAGGTGGCGACGCCAAGCGCGATCCCCAACAGCGAGAAGATCGCGATCACCGAGATGAAGCCTTCCTGGCGGCGGGCCCGCAAATAGCGGAACGCCACCATGCGCTCGACCGCACCGAAAATCATGCGGCTGCCGTCAGCCGGTTGACCGCGGCATCGAGCGGGATTTCGACGCGCTCGCCGCTTTTGCGATTCTTGATTTCGACCATGTTATTGGCGAGGCCGCGCGGGCCGATCACCAGCTGCCAGGGCAGGCCGATCAGATCCATGGTCGCGAATTTGGCGCCGGCGCTCTCGTCGCGATCGTCGTAGAGGACATCGACGCCCGCAGCCTGGAGCTTCGCATAAAGATCATCGCAAGCGGCGACGCATTTCGGATCGCTTGCGCGCAGATTGACGAGCCCGACCTTGAACGGCGCCACCCTTTCGGGCCAGATGATGCCCTTCTCGTCATGGCTTGCCTCGATGATTGCGCCGACGAGCCGCGAGACGCCGATGCCATAGGAGCCCATCTCGACCGCAACCGAGGCGCCATCGGGCCCGACCACGACCGCGTTCATCGGCTTCGAGTATTTCGTGCCGAAATAGAAGATGTGCCCGACCTCGATGCCGCGCGTCGCGACGAGCTGATCCTCGCGCAAGGGGCTTGCGGCGGGATCGTGCTTCTCGTCGGTCGCGGCATAGAGCTTCGTATAGGTGTTGAAGAACGGCTCGAGATCCTGGCCGTAATCGACGTCGAAGGACGAGACATCGACATTGAGCCAGAGCTTGTCGCAGAAGACGGCGCTCTCGCCGGTCTCGGCGAGGATGATGAACTCATGGGAGAGATCGCCGCCGATCGGCCCGGTATCGGCGCGCATCGGAATGGCTTTGAGGCCCATGCGCGTGAAGGTGCGCAGATAGGCGAGGAACATCTTGTAATAGGATTGCTTCGCGCCCTTCGCATCCAGGTCGAAGGAATAGGCGTCCTTCATCAGGAATTCGCGCCCGCGCATCACCCCGAATCGCGGCCGCACCTCGTCGCGAAATTTCCACTGAATGTGATAAAGCGTCTTCGG
>CAYMNX010000050.1:0-12406 GCA_964391905.1 uncultured Rhizobiaceae bacterium | reverse complement strand
TTCTTTTCGCGATCGAGCGCGGCAACGCGGACATCATCATCTTTCTCCTCGTCTTGGGCGGCGGCGCGCTCCAGCTTGCGCCGTCCCGTTACCGGTTCTTGTCCTACCTCTTTTTCTTGATCGCCGGCCTTCTCAAATATTATCCGCTGGTGTTGCTCGTGCTGGCGCTCCGCGAGCGGTGGCGCCACGTCCTGCTCCTCGGCGCCATCGTCTTGGCAACATTTGCCTTGTTCGGCGTCTATTTCCGCGCCGATCTCGGCTATATGCTTGCGAACATTCCACGGTGGTCCTATTTCGCCAATTCCTTCGCGGCTCGCAATTTGCCGTATGGTCTCGCGGCGTTCATGCCCGCGGGCCCCTTCATGTCGCGCGCCGGCCTCGGCGCTTCCTTGCTCTGCGCGCTCCTGGCGGCCACCGTCGCCGGCACATGGCATAATTTCCGCCTGCTCGCACGCGCCGAGATCGATCTCACCGAGCGCGGGGTAAGCTTGCTGGCGATCGGCAGCCTGGTGCTGACCGCATGTTTTTTTGCCGGCTCCAATATGGACTATCGCGGCATCTACTTCCTGCTCGTCGTGCCGGCCCTCTTGCGCCTGCGCCAATCCGGCGATTTCCCGATCCTCAGACCCTGGCTGTCGCAGATGATCGCCGCCACGCTCTTCCTCATCTGGGAGGAATGCATCAGCCGCGGTCTACCCGGTCTCCTTGGTTTTCACCCGCCGATGTGGCCGAATGCCCAGGCGAGACTCCTCCTCTGGCTGATCCGCGAATTCGTGTGGTGGTGGGTGATCGCCGGCCTCGCGTCCATCGCAGTCTTGTACCTCTCGCGACTACCGCGCATCCGCGACGGCGTTGCGGACCTGCGGCGGCGCGCCGCTTTGTCTCTCAACGCGCCCTAAAGATCGGATGCGTCCGTGCTTCATCTCGAGCCGCGATCCTCGTCCGCTTCGGCTCTGACCGCGGTGCCAGCCGCGGCGTTGCGGTGGCGAGCCAGCGGACTTTTCCTCGCCCACCTGCTCCTCATCGGCTTCGCTCTCTCGCCATTGCTTTGGGTCCGCATCCCGCCGCTGGTCGATTATCCCAATCACCTCGCGCGCATGGCCGTCCTGCTGCATGATGGCGATGGCTCGGCGATCGCGAGCAACTACGTCGCGCATTGGCGGCTCTTACCCAATCTCGCGATGGATCTCGTCGTTCCCGCTCTGGCACAAATCCTGCCGCTCGAATTGGCCGGTCGCATCTTTGTCGGTCTGACGATGATGCTGCTCATCCTCGGAACGGTCGCGCTGCATCGCGCGCTCTACGGCCGCGTCGGGCTATGGCCGCTTTGCGCGCTGCTCTTCGTCTACAACGCCGTGTTCTGGTTCGGCTTCGTCAACTACCTCTTCGGCCTCGGCATCGCGCTCCTCGCATTCAGCGCCTGGATCGCCAGCGCGGCTTGGCCGCGGGTGCCCCGGCTCCTTGCTTTCGCGGCCATCAGCGCCGTCATCTTCGTGCTTCACCTTTTCGCGTTCGGCGTCTATGGCCTGCTCATTGCCTCTTACGAGGCCGGAAAGTTTTACGCGAAACGCGACTGGTCGAAAGCCGCGATCGTCGCTGCTGCGATGACGCTCGTTCCCTTTCTTTCGGCGGGGCTCCTGTGGCTCGTTTCCGCCGGCGGCCCGCAATACACAAATTATGGCGGGCTTATCGCGCGCATTTTTGCGCTCATCGCGCCTTCCGCCTTCAACGACCCTCCGACGGTCTTGGATACGCTGGTTTTGGTCATCGAAATCGCCGCGATTCCGGCGGCGCTCAAGAGCGGCGTCTTGCGGCTGTCGCCCGCCATGCGCTTTCCGCTCATCGCGATGCTCTTTGTTGCCGTGCTCATCCCCGAATATCTGAGCGGCAGCTGGTCGGCACAGATCCGCCTTCCTGTCGCGCTGATGTTCGTGCTCATCGCCAGCACGCGGCCCGATCCGACGCGGCGCTCGGCTTCGATACTCCTGATAAGCGCCATGTTGGTTCTGCTAGGACTCCGCGTGTCGGCCGTGACTCAGAACTGGCGCGACATGGAGGCGCGGATGACCGAGCTCCGCGCCGCGCTGCAGACCTTGCCCGCCGGCGTTCGCTTATTGCCGGTTCAATCGAAGACGCTGTCGAGCATCGCTCAGCCAGGCGGCGCCCGACGCCTCATCGACAGCAATGGGCTCCAGCCTTATACGCATTTCGGGGCGCTGGCGGTCTTGGATCGCGGCGCGTTCTTCCCTCCACTCTTCACGGGCTGGACGCCGATCGAGCCGAGCCCGCGCAATGCGGGTCTCTCGCGCATTTTAGGCGGCCTCCTCACGCCCGAGGAGCTCTATGAGCGCGCCGACGGAGCGTCATATCTGGCCCGGCATCCTGACGTGCTGATCGACCAGCTCGGCGAGCCGATCTGCTGCGTTGCCTGGCCCGCGCATTTCGATTTTGTGCTGTGGATCGACTTCGGCCAGCCGCCAAACAACCTGCCGCCGATGCTGCAGCCCTGGGCGAGCGGCAGCTACTTCCATATTTATCGGATCAAGCAGCCTTAAAGCGGCGCCTCACGCGACATTCCGCGGCGTCTTCCCGTCGTGCCCTGCCAAGGCCGGCTCTTCAGCCGGCTCGAGCTCGAGCGCGGCTGCCTGCGCGAGCACCGTATCGACGAGGTAGAGCGGCCGCCGTTTTGATTCGAGATAGAGCCGGCCCAGATATTCGCCGATGATCCCCAGCACCAGCAATTGGACGCTGCCGATGATCAGGAAGATCGTCGTCGTGCTGGCCCAGCCCGGCGGCGTTTTGCCAAGGAGCCAGCCCCCGATCGTATAGGACAACATGGCGAGCCCGACCGCGCCGGTTATCAAGCCGAAATAGGCGGCGAGGCGTAGCGGCAAGACGGAGAAGCCCGTAATGCCATCGAGCGCGAGCGCAATCAGCTTGTGCAGCGAATAATTGGTCTTACCGGCAAACCGCGGCGCGCGATCGTAGTTGAGCGGTACTTGCTTGAATCCCATCCAGCTGACCATGCCGGGGAGATAGCGGGTTTGCTCCGGCATCGCTTTCAGCACGGCAAGGACGCGGCGACTGATCAGGCGGAAATCGCCCGTGTCGAGCGGAATGTCGATATCGACGAGCCGGCGCAACAACCGATAATAGAGCGCCGTCAGCGTTTTCTTGAACCGGGTCTCGCCAAGACGGCGGCGGCGCTGGCCATAGACGACATCGGCGCCTCCATCCATGAGGGCCATCATTTGCGGCAGCAATTCCGGAGGGTCCTGGAGATCGGCATCGATGATCAGGATGCGCTCGCCGCGACAATGATCGAGCGCAGCGGTCAGCGCGACTTCATGGCCGTAATTGCGTGTGAGGTTGACGGCGACCACATGCGAATCACGCATGGCAAGAAGCGCCATCGCCTTCCAGGTATCGTCACGCGAGCCGTCATTAACGAGGACAATCTCATAATCATCGCCGACGGTCGTGCGGCTCGCCTCGGTAACGCGGCGATGCAGCTCGGCAAGGCCCTGCGCTTCGTTGAAGCACGGCGCAGCAATCGAAAGGCGACGCGATGCGCCCGCCTGAATGCCGCCTCCGCGGACAAAAACCTCTTCCGCCAGCCGCATTCCGCCTCCGTCATCATTCTCTGTTAAACATCCCCTCTTAGCATGGGCGGTATTAATGAAACTCTACCCGGCGCGCCGGCTATGCCATTCGGGGCGCAGGCTGGGGAAGCGGCGGACGATTGGATCGACAGAATGGCCGAAGCGGAAATTGTGTCGTCGCAAGATGCGATAAATTTCGCTGCAATCTATTACGATTTCGCGGCCGAGGATCACTTCTGGGTGCGCGGACGTTTCAATGTCATGCTGCGCATGGCTGCGGCACTCGGCCTCGATCCGTCGACGCCGTGGCTCGGCCTCGATATCGGCTGCGGCGAAGGCGTGGTTCAGCGTCAGCTTGCTGCGACAACGGCGTGGCGCGCCGATGGTTGTGAGCTTAATCGCGTCGCATTGGCGAAGCACACGGCCACAGGCGGTCGCGCGCTCCCCTACGATATCACCGACCGCCGCGCCGAGCTTCACGAGCGCTATGATTTTCTGATCCTGTTCGATGTCATCGAGCATATTGACGACACGAAGCCTTTCCTTGAATCCGCCGCCCATCATCTGAAGCCCGGCGGCTATGTTTTTATCAATGTACCGGCCGAGCCGTGGCTCTACTCGCGCTACGATGCCGTCCTCGGTCATTACCGGCGTTACGACGCCAGCTTGCTCCGCCGGCATGTGACGGAAGCGGGGATGACGATCGCCGCTTTGCGTCATTGGGGCTGGTCCATGCTTCCGCTGGCGGCGGCGCGCAAACTCTTGGTCGACCGCAAGCGCGAGACGGATGCGATCGTCCGTGCCGGCTTCAACCCGCCGAGCCGCTTCGCCGCGGCGCTACTCTCGGGCGCGCTCGCCGTCGAGAGCTTCCTTCCAGCGGCGCCGTTCGGCACCTCCTTGTTCGCGATCGCGCGCAAGCCCGGCTGAGATGGGGGCCCGCAAACCGGGCCAAACGCCTTCGCCGCGGCGGTGCATGGGGCTATAGTCAATGAGCCCTCTGCTTCCCATCTGTCGCCAATGACCAACCGCAACGCGCTCATCGACGAGACCAGCCCTTATCTGCTGCAGCATAAGGACAATCCCGTGCATTGGCAGCCCTGGGGTCCGGCCGCGCTTAAAGCCGCGCAGGCCGCCGACAAGCCGATCCTCCTCTCCATCGGCTATGCCGCCTGCCATTGGTGCCACGTCATGGCGGCGGAGAGCTTTTCCGATCCCGCGATCGCCGCGGTCATGAACGACCGCTTCGTCAACATCAAGGTCGATCGCGAAGAGCGGCCCGATATCGACGCCATCTACATGAACGCGCTCCATATGATGGGCGAGCAGGGCGGCTGGCCCTTGACCATGTTCTTGACGCCCGAGGGCGCGCCTTTCTGGGGCGGCACCTATTTCCCGCCGGCGCCGCGCTTCGGCCGCCCCGGCTTTCCGCAGGTGCTCAACGCCGTGGCCGACGCCTATCGCGACAAGCGCGAGCAGGTTGCAACCAATGTCACGGCGCTCCGCCGCGGCCTCGCGCAACTTTCCGCGCCGCCGCCGGGCGAGACGATCGATTTCGATTATATCAGTCACTGCGCCGAGCGGCTGGTGCAGGAGATCGACGGCGTCAATGGCGGCATCGGCGCGGCACCGAAATTCCCGCAGGCACCGGTGCTCGAGCTCCTGTGGCGCGCGGGGAAGCGGGGCAAGGGCGCCGCGCGCGCCGCGGTGCTGCTGACGCTCGACCATCTCAGCCAGGGCGGCATCTACGACCATGTCGGCGGCGGCTTTGCGCGCTATGCCGTCGATGCGCGCTGGCTCGTGCCGCATTTCGAGAAAATGCTCTACGACAACGCGCTCTTGATCGAGCTTCTGACCGCGGCCTGGCAAGAGACGCGGCGGCCGCTCTATGCCGAGCGCGTCGCCGAGACGATTGGGTGGCTCGCGCGGGAAATGCGTGTCGCAGGCGGCGGCTTTGCCTCGAGCCTCGACGCCGATAGCGAGCATCAGGAAGGGAAGTTCTACGTCTGGAGCGCGGCCGAGATCGACGCGGCCTTGGGCGAGCGCGCGGCGCGCTTCAAGGAATTCTACGACGTAAGCGATGCCGGCAATTGGGAGGGGCACAATATCCTCAATCGCCTTGCCCATATCGAGCGCGCCGACGAGACGGTCGAGAACGAGCTCGCCGAGGATCGCGAAGTCCTGCTCGCCGCGCGATCCTCGCGCGTGCGCCCTGGCACGGACGACAAAGTGCTGGCCGATTGGAACGGGCTCGCGATCGCGGCGCTCGCCAACGCCGCCGCGGTCTTCCGCCGCGCCGATTGGCTCGGGCTCGCGACATCGGCTTTCTCCTTCATCGCGACCGAGCTCGGCACGCCCGAGGGCCGGCTGCTGCATTCCTGGCGCGGCCGTGCCCAGCATGCGGCGATCCTCGACGACTACGCCAATATGAGCCGCGCCGCGCTCGCCCTTTTCGAGGCGACCGGCGATGCCGGCTATCTCGTCCGCGCCAAGGCTTGGACCCAGGTCGCGCTCCATCATTACGGCGATGATAAAGGCGGCTTCTTCTTCACCGCCGACGATGCCGAGGCGCTGATCGCGCGCGCGAAGAATGCGATGGACCAGCCCAACCCATCGGGCAACGGCGTCTTCGCCCAGGTGCTGGCGCGGCTCTACTATCTGACCGGCGATGAGTCCTATCGCGCCCAGGCGCAGGCGACGCTCGATGCCTTTGCCGGCGAGGCGCGCCGCGGCCTCTTCGGCCATGGCACGCTCCTCAACGCGGCCGAGCTGTTGATGAAGGGCTTGCAGATCGTCGTCATCGGCCAGCGCGGCGCCGCCGATACGACGGCCCTCCTCGCGACGATCCACGGGATCAATCTCCCGAACAAGATCCTGACCGTGATCGCGCCCGGCACGGCGCTGCCGCCCCATCACCCGGTCGCGGGGAAGACGCAGCTCGAAGGCCGCGCCACGGTCTATCTCTGCGAGGGCCAGACCTGCTCGCTGCCGATCACCGATCCGGCGGCGCTCAAAGCGGATTTGGCGCAACGCCGGTGAGACCGTGCCGCGCCTCTCGCTCGAAAGCCCGGTCGGGCCGCTCACCATCCTCGAGGAGAAAGGCGCGATCAGCGCGCTCTTCTGGGGCGGCCGATCGGCGGGCGAGCCGACACGGCTCCTGATCGAGGCAAAGCGCCAGCTCAGCGCCTATTTCGCGGGCAAGCGCCGCGCCTTCGACCTGCCGCTGGCACCCAACGGCTCGATCCTCGAGCAGCGCGTCTGGGCCTTGATGGCGCAAATCCCTTATGGCGAGACGCGTGCCTATGGCGATCTCGCGAAGGAGCTCGATCTCTCGCCGCGCGAGGTCGGGCTCGCCTGCGGCCGCAACAAGCTGCCGATTCTGCTGCCCTGCCATCGCGTCGTCGCCGCCGATGGCAGCCTCACCGGCTATTCGGGCGGGGATGGCATCGAGACGAAGCGCAAGCTCCTGCAACTCGAGGGCGTGCTGCTGATTTGAGACGCAGCCCAGGCGAGGGCTGATCCCAGGGCCGAGCCTCATCGAGCGTCGAGGCCGCGCGAAGCAAACAAATAAACGCGCCACGCCGCGAGGCAAATGCGTGATCCGCGTGGACAGGAACGCGGCGCATGTCCTATCACTTGGAATGCGGAGCGCGATCTTCGTCCTCACCCTTGCTCTTGCGGTGCTGCTCCAAGGCTGCACCGAGGTGACGCCGCTCAAGAACCCCAAGACCGGCGAGACCGCGCGATGCGGCGGCGAGATGTGGACCCCGACGAGCGGCGCGCGCGACGAGCACTGCCTCCATTACTTTCACCAGCAAGGCTTCGACCCGGTGCCATAGCGGCGGTTGCATTTAGCAGTTTATCGTCACTCCCGCGGCAAGCGGGGGTCCAGGGCCATTCGCTTGCTTTCTTCAAATGACCCTGGATGCCGCTTTCGCGGGGCATGACGAGGTGGCGAGCGAGATTGCGGGAGCTATTACTTCCCGATCGCGGCCTTGTAGTAGCTGAGATCGTAGAATTGGCGCGGATCGAGCTTCTTCTTCGGCTCGCCATATTCGCTGCGGAGATCGACCACCGTCTTGATGCCGCGCTCGTCGAGCGCCGCCTTGGGCGAGGTCGTGCCGCCCGGTCCCAGCGAATTCTTATAGATATCCTCGGCCTGCTCGCGCTTGAGGTTCGGCGTGTTCTTCATCAAGAGCTCGATCGCGGCGTCCTTGTGGCCCGCATCGAAGAGCCAGAGCGAGCCTTTGACATAGGCGCGGATGAAGCGGACGAGCTGGTCGCGATGGTCCTTCGCCCAGGCGCGGCGCGCCATGCCGATGCTCGATTGGTAATGCGGGAACACTTTCTGCATCGCGACGAGATCGTTGAAGCCCTTCGCCGTCGCGAAGCCATCGAAAGGACGGTTGAGCAGCGCCGCCGCAGCCTGGCCGCCCAAGAGCGCATCGAGGCGCTTTTGCGAGCTGCCGACGGCAACGAGGCTGTAGTCGCTCTGCTTCAGCCCATGCAGCGCCGCGATGCGATAGAGCACGAAGGCAAAGCCCGTGGTCTTCGCATCGACCGCCAGGGTCTTGCCTTTGAGATCCTCGACCCGCTTCACCTCGGGCGCGGTGATAAGATGAAGCGAGCCACCCTCGCCGCCCATGAAGGCGAAGAGATCGGCTTTCTCCTTCAACGGCGCCTCGCCCTGGCCCGCATCATAGGCGATAACATTGTCGAGCGCGGTGAGGCCGAGATCGTATTTCCCGTCCATCATGCCGGTGATCTGCGCGACCGAGCCGGTGATCGGATCGAGATGAATCTCGAGCTTCTCGGCGGCGAAATAGCCCTCGGCATTGGCGGCGTAGATCGGCCAGGTGCCGCCGCCGGGAAAATGCGAGACCTCGAGCTTGGTTTGCGCTTGGGCCGAAGCCGTGAGCAGCATGACGCCTGCCGCGAGCATAACGAGATGCGCGCGACAGTTTTTTCTCGCGTCATGCCCGGACTTGTTCCGGGCATCCACGCCTAAAGGCGTGGACCCCCGGGACGTGAAGCTTGTCCTCGGGCCGGCCGAAGGCCGGACACGTGGGCCCGGGGGTGACGAAAGGAGGCGTGTGATCGCTTGAATGAAAGCGCTTCGCATCTTGCCTCGCATCTCACGTCACGATCTTGGCAAGCCGCGGCAGCAGCTTCTTTGCGTTACCGCTATAGACCGCCTGCAGATCTTTCTGCGACAGGCCGCGCTTTTGCAGCTCCGTCACCTGGTCGACGAAGAAATAGGGATAATCGGTGCCGAACACGATCTGCGAGATCGGGATGAGGCTGCGCGTCGACTCCCAGGTCGGCTTCCACACCGCATTGGCAGTGTCGTAATAGAGCTTCTCGAGCTCGGCATAGATGCCGTCCGGCGCGTAGCTCGGCCGTTTCGGATCGTCCTTCACGAATTGATTGAGCCGGCCCGACAGCATCGGCATGGCGCCGCCGCCATGCGACCATACCCATTTGATGTTGCGATATTTGACGAGGCTGCCGGTCATCAACAGGCTCGTGATCGCGCGCACCGTGTCGAACGGCACTTCGAGCACGGCGGGATTGGGGGCCGCATCATTGATGCGGCCGCAACACGCCGCGACCAGCGGATGGAAATAGACGGCCGCGTGGCGGCGGTTCAATTCCTCGAACACCGGCGCATAGACGGGATCGCCCGGCCATTTGTCGCCGTAATTGGTCTGCAGGCCGATACCATCGGCCTTCAGCTCGTCGAACGCGTGGCTGATCTCCTTCAGCGACGCATCGATATCGAGCATCGGCAGCGACGCCCAGAAGGCGAAACGCTTCGGATATTTCTGCACCATGGTCGCGGCGTAGTCGTTGCAGAGCCGCGACATTTTCACCGCCATCTCCGGACCTTTGTCGAACCACAAGCCCGGCGTCGAGGGCAGCGAGATCACCGACAGCTGAACGCCGCCCTTATCCATCTCGGCGAGCGATTGCTCGGGCGTCCAAGAGGTGATCAGTGGAATGGGTGGAATATGGCGCGCGCCGTTCCATTCATCGCTCGCGGCCTTGTATTCGGGCGGGTAGAAATGATGGTGCGTATCGATGATGCGATGCGCGGGTGCCGGCTGCGCCAGCAGCGCGGTCGAAGGCAGCAGCGATGCCGCCCCAGTTGCCGCAAGCCCGCCCAAAAATTGCCGCCGCGATGCGTGAAACGTCTCAATCGCCATTTCTCCCTCCCTCGACACCGCCCTCATATAACGAGTAACGAGGGCTTGTGACCTTGGCGTGACGCACTCTGCCGGGCTTTGGCCGTCGTGACAAGCCTTCCGCTGCGGGAGTAAGTTTTATTAACGAGTCAAAAACGGAGGCGACCATGGCGGATCAAACCATCCAAGCTGCGGATGGAAGCGGCAATTTCAATGCTTATGTCGCCCTGCCGCGGACCGGCAAAGGACCCGGCATCGTCATCATTCAGGAAATATTCGGCGTCAATCCCTGGTTGCGCCAAATCGCCGATCGCGCGGCGGCGCATGGCTATGTCGCCATGGCGCCCGATCTTTTCTGGCGCCTCAAGCCCAGCATCCAGCTCGATCCCGATATCGAGAAGGAATTCCAGGAAGGGCTCGGCTATATGCAGCGCTTCGATCAAGACAAGGCGGTCGAGGACCTGCAGGCGACGCTCGACGCGCTGCGCCAGAATTCGTCTTGCACCGGCAAGGTCGGGACAGTCGGCTACTGCCTCGGCGGCCGGCTCGCCTTCATGATGGCCTGCCGCTCCGATGCCGACGCCAATGTCAGCTATTACGGCGTCAATATCCCGCCGCTTCTCGGCGAGGCAAAGAACATCACCAAGCCGCTGCTGATGCACATCGCCGAGAACGACAAATTCGTGCCGCCGCCGGCGCAGCAGCAAATCAAGGACGGGCTCAAAGGTAATTCGCAGGTCACGATCTACACCTATCCCGGTGCCGACCATGGCTTTGCCCGCAATGCCAGCCATTCCTTCCACAAGGAATCGGCCGAGCTCGCCAATTCCCGCAGCAACGAATTCTTCCGCCGAACGCTCTGGGATTAGAAAAGCCGTAATCAAAAAGTTATGCCGACATTTCCCTATCGTCATGGCCGGCCTCGGTGCCGGGCTTCGACGTGTTTCTAACGCGAGATGAAAACGTGGATGCGCCGAACAAGTCCGCGCATGACGGCCTTGCTGCTTGATCCACAAGGCACCCGTGCAATCTTCCCTGGGGCTCCTGCTTTCGCAGGGGCGACGGAAGAGCTATTTTTGCATCGAACGATCTGATCGGGAGGAGCCGCCCATGCCGCATGCCATTCGCATTCACAAGACCGGGGGGCCCGAGGTTCTGAGTTGGGAAGAAGTCGCGATCGGCAAGCCCGGACCCGGCGAGGTTCGCCTTCGCCAGACCGCGATCGGTCTCAACTTCATCGACACCTACAACCGCAAAGGCATCTATCCGCTGCAGCTCCCGTCGGGTCTCGGCGGCGAAGGCGCCGGCGTGATCGAAGAGCTGGGGCCCGGCGTCACCGATCTGAAAGTCGGCGACCGCGTCGCCTATGGCAATGCGCCGATCGGCGCCTATGCCGAAGTGCGGCTCATTCCCGCCGATCGTCTCTCCAAAGTGCCGGAGGGCGTCAGCGATCAGCAAGCGGCGGCGATGATGTTGAAGGGCCTCACCGCGCAATATCTCTTGCGCCAGACCTATCGCGTGAAGCCGGGCGACACGATCCTCGTTCACGCCGCGGCGGGCGGCGTCGGCCTCATCGCCTGCCAATGGGCGAAGCATTTGGGCGTCACCGTCATCGGCACGGTCGGCAGCGAGGCGAAGGCGCGGCTCGCGCGCGATCACGGCTGCGCGCATGTGATCGACTATACCAAGGAGGATTTCGTCCAGCGCGTCATCGACATCACCAAGGGCAAGAAGCTGCCGGTGGTCTATGACTCGGTCGGCAAGGACACGTTCATGAAATCGCTCGACTGCCTCGCGCCCTTGGGCCTCATGGTCTCCTTCGGCCAGAGCTCGGGCTTGGTCGAGCCTTTCAGCATCAACATCCTGACCGGCAAGGGCTCGCTCTATGTCACGCGGCCGACGCTCGCGCATTATGCGAGCACGACCGAGAAGCTCCGCGCCATGGCGAAAGAGCTCTTCGATGTCGTCGCCTCGGGCGCCGTCAAGATCGAGATCGGCCAGACCTATCCCTTGAAAGAAGTGGCGCAGGCGCATCGCGATCTCGAAGCGCGCAAGACCACGGGCTCGACCGTGCTGGTGGTGTGAGGCACTCACCGCTTTAAGCCCCGCAAGCTCTCGGCGAGTACGGCATGCGATACCCCGCGAAAGCGGGGTCCAGAACCGCATGCGGCGGATGCCCTCTTCGCGGCATGACGCAGCCGACAATCTCGCTATCTGATTGAAGACGATAGCGAATTTCGCACCCATCAGACGAGCGGCTCGCTCGCCCCGGCCGTCTCACACCACCGACCCGGCCGTCTCACCACAGTCGTCGCAAATGACTCGCATTCGCGCTTTGGGGGTGATAATCAGTCGCAATCACAACAGCGCAGGCTTGATTGGACCGATTGCAGATGCTAATGATTTTCAGTCGCAACTAAGCACCATCGCCTGGGGGATTCGTGAGCAAGTTTGGGACAGCAAATTGGCAGATGCAGCTTGCCGTCGCGGCGGGATTGGTTCTGATCGCGAATTGCGCAGGCGGTTCACCCGCGGCCGCGGACGAGCCGTTGTTCGGCTTTATCTATACGACCGACCTCCTGCCCAAAGGACAGCTAGAAGCTGAACAATGGGCGACACTGC
>CAYMNX010000049.1:0-8490 GCA_964391905.1 uncultured Rhizobiaceae bacterium | reverse complement strand
ACCCGGGCGATGACGAAAGGCGCCAAATCCTTCGCGCGATTCTCGATCGATTCGACTTCGAGGCCACGCAGCACGAGCGTGCGCACAATTTCGTCGAGCGAAGCCGACGTCTCAAGATGAGTCTTGAGCCAGGCGAGCGTCGTTTTCATTTGGCGCCCAAGATGAGCGAAGGCTGGTCGAGCGCCGCGAAGCCGTAATGCCGGAGCCAGCGCAGATCGCTTTCATAGAAGGTGCGCAGATCGGGAATCCCGTATTTCAGCAAGGCGCTGCGCGCGATCCCCATGCCGAAGGCAAAGCCCTGAGCCACGCCCGGATCGACGCCGCAATTGGCGAGCACTTTCGGATGCACCATGCCGCTGCCCAAAATCTCGAGCCAGTCGGCACCCGCTCCGATCTTGAGACCGCCGCCTTCGCGCGAGCAGCCGATATCGACCTCGGCCGAGGGCTCCGTGAAGGGGAAGTAGCTCGGGCGAAAGCGGACCGGCAGATCGTCGATATCGAAGAAGGCGCGACAGAATTCGATGAGGCAGCCCTTCAGATGCCCCATATGGATATGCTTATCGATGACGAGCCCTTCGACCTGATGGAACATCGGCGAATGTGTCGCGTCATGGTCGCTGCGGAAGGTGCGGCCCGGCACGATGATGCGGATCGGCGGCTTCTCCGCCTGCATGGTACGGATCTGCACCGGCGAGGTATGGGTGCGCAGCACCTTGCGGCTGCTTTCAGGGCCCGCGAGATAGAAGGTGTCTTGCTCCTGCCGCGCCGGATGCTCGGGCGGAATGTTGAGCGCCGTGAAATTGTGGAAATCGTCCTCGATATGCGGGCCCTCGGCGACGGTGAAGCCCATCTCGCCGAAAATCGCGACGAGCTCATCGATCGTCTGACTGATCGGATGGACGCGGCCGTCGCTTTCGGCCTTGACCGGCAAGGTGACATCGATGCGCTCTTCGGCGAGACGACGATCGAGCGCCGCGCGATCGAGCCGCGCTTTCGCCGCGCCGAGCGCCGCTTCGATCTCCTCTTTGAGGCGATTGACCGCTGCGCCGCGCGCCTTGCGCTCTTCCGGCGCGAGGCTGCCAAGGCCCTTCAAAAGCGCGGTTACCTGGCCGCTGCGCCCCAAGACCGCGACGCGAATCTGCTCAAGCGCGTCGAGATCGCTCGCCGTCGAGATCTGAGAAAGAAATGTTTGGCGGATGGAATCGAGATTTTCCATATCGCTCTACTTCGCCCCCTCACTTCCCACTTCGTGGGTCCCTCCCTCTCTCAACGGGGAGTGGGTTGGGGTGAGGGGGCCAAGCCCCGCTCAAGTCTGGGCGAGCGCCGCTTGTGCCTGGGCCACGATCGCTTGAAATGCTTGCGGCTCGCGCGCGGCAAGATCGGCGAGCACCTTGCGGTCGAGCTCGATACCCGCGCGCTTCAAGCCGTTGATGAATTGCGAATAGGTGAGCCCCCCTTCGCGCGCACCGGCATTGATGCGTTGAATCCAGAGCGCACGGAAATTGCGCTTCTTCGCCCGCCGGTCGCGATAGGCGTAGCGCAGCCCCTTCTCGACCTTCTCGATCGCGACCCGAAAGCTCGATTTGGCGCGGCCGCGATAGCCCTTGGCAAGCTTCAATACCTTCTTGTGACGGGCATGCGCCGTCACGCCGCGTTTCACATGCGCCATCGCTCAGCCCCGCAAATACGGCATGTAGGTCAGCACCAGATTGGCATCGCCATCGCGGAGGATGAAGGTGCCGCGCGCTTTGCGCTTCATCTGCTGCGGCTTCGAAATAAGGCGGTGCCGCTTATGCGCCACCCCGGCCTTGATTTTGCCCGAGGCGGTGCGCGAGAAGCGCTTCTTCGCGCCGCTCTTGGTCTTGAGCTTGGGCATTTTATCCTCTCTTGTCAGGAATTTACGGCAAGGCGGCGAGGCATGCCCGATATGAGCCAGCCGCCCGACGGAAGCGCGCTTTATACCGGTGCGGCCGCGAAATGACAAGGGCGCGGGAATTTCCCGCGCCCTGTCACGATGGTCCAAAGCGACCCGCTCTTAACCTTGGGTCGTGATCTGTCCGCTATGGGGATCGACCCGCACGGTCATATTGTGTCCGTTCTTCGCGACGGTCGCCGCGTAGTCGCGCCCATCCGGCTTGAAGTTGGTGAAGGACGCGTAGCCCTTCGCCTCCAGCAGATTGAGCGCCTTGGTCTCGCGATCCTCGCGCGCGTTGATGCGCCGCGCCGTCGCCATGTGCCGGTGATGATGTTGGACTTGGGCTTGCGGCGCCGGCGCGGGATTGGCCGATGAGTTGCCGGTCGTCGCGGCAAAGGCGGTCCCCGCGCCGAGACTCAGTGCCACGGCGAGCAAAGCAATGCGTTTCATGAAACACCTCCTGATCCATCAAGGGCGCGAAGCCGCGCCCCTGAGGAAGAGCTTGGGGCAATTCATGAAGCATCGATGTCGGCAGGATGAAATGTGCTTTAACCGCCGCCATTTAAGGGGGTCGCGATACTGCCCACGCAATTTCGCGACACTTTGCGCAAGACGCCGCTATTTCGGCGACATCACCATCGTCATCTGACGCCCTTCCATGCGCGGATACTGCTCGACCTTCGCCACCGGATCGAGATCGTCCTTGACGCGCATCAGCACATTCATGCCGAGCTCCTGATGGGCGAGCTCGCGGCCGCGAAAGCGCATGGTGATCTTCACCTTGTCGCCTTCATCGATGAAGCTCTTCATGCTGCGCATCTTGACGTCGTAATCGTGATCGTCGATGCCGGGGCGCAGCTTGATCTCCTTGATCTCGATCACCTTCTGCTTCTTGCGCGCCTCGTTCTTGCGCTTCTGCTCCTCGTATTTGTATTTGCCAAAATCGAGGATCTTGCAAACCGGTGGATCGGCGGTGGGAGAGACTTCAACCAGATCGAGGCCCGCTTCGACCGCGCGGGCCAGCGCATCATTGCGTGACACGACCCCGATCATTTGACCGCGCTCGTCAACGAGCCGGATGCGGGGGGTGGAGATTTCTTCGTTGACGCGCGGCCCGTCATTGCGCGGGGGCGGCGGCGCCTGAGTTGGTCTGGGGATGCAATTCCTCCTTAAGCTGTTCCGGTCGAGGCTGCCGTCTCAGACGGCACTTGTGCCTCTGCTTTTAATCTAGCGACGGCCTCGCCAAGCGCAAGATTTTCCTGGTCCTTACCGCCCAGACGGCGCAAGGCGACGGTTTTTTCCTGGGCCTCGCGCTTGCCGACGACCAGCAGTAACGGAATCTTTGCCAAGCTGTGCTCGCGCACCTTGTAGTTGATCTTCTCGTTCGCGAGATCGACGCCCACCCTGAGGCCCGCCGCTGCGCAGGCGGCGCGGACTTCCTCGGCATAGGCGTTGGCCTCCTCGGTAATGGTCAACACCATCGCTTGCACTGGCGCGAGCCAGAGCGGGAAGCGGCCCGCATATTCCTCGATCAAAATGGCGATGAAGCGCTCGAGCGAGCCCAGGATCGCGCGATGCAGCATGACCGGGCGATGGCGCTGCCCGTCTTCGCCGATGTAATTGGCGTCGAGCCGCTCCGGCAGGACGAAATCGACCTGCAGCGTGCCACATTGCCAATCGCGCCCGAGCGCGTCGCGCAGCACGAATTCGAGCTTCGGCCCGTAGAAGGCGCCCTCGCCGGGGTTGAGCGTATAGGGAAGGCCGGCCGCCTCGACCGCATGCTTCAGCGCGGCCTCGGCCTTGTCCCAGACTGCGTCGGTGCCGGCGCGCTTCGCCGGCCGGTCGGAGAATTTGACGCTCACCTCCTTGAAGCCGAAATCGCGATAGACGCTTTGGAGGAGATCGCAGAAGGCGACGCTTTCCGAAGTGATCTGATCCTCGGTGCAGAAGATATGCGCATCGTCCTGCGTGAAGGCGCGCACGCGCATGATGCCATGCAGCGCGCCCGAGGGCTCGTTGCGATGGCACGAGCCGAACTCCGCCATGCGCAACGGCAACTCGCGATAGGAGTGGAGATGCTGGCGGAAGATCTGCACATGGCCGGGACAATTCATCGGCTTCACCGCGAGGACGCGCTTCTCGCCCTCATCGACGACGGTGAACATGTGCTCGTGGAACTTCTCCCAATGGCCCGACGCTTCCCAGAGCGAGCGGTCGATCAGCTGCGGCGTGCGCACCTCGACATAACCGGCGCGTTCAAGACGGCCGCGGATGTAATTCTCGATCGTGCGATAGAGAGTCCAGCCCTTCGGGTGCCAGAACACGCTGCCGACCGCTTCCTCCTGCTGGTGGAAGAGGTCGAGCTCCTTGCCGAGGCGGCGGTGGTCGCGCTTTTCCGCTTCTTCGAGCCGGAAAAGATATTGCTTCAGCTCTTTCTCGTTGGCCCAGGCCGTGCCGTAAATCCGCTGCAGCTGCGCGTTATGCGCGTCGCCGCGCCAATAGGCGCCGGCGACCTTCATCAGCTTGAAGGCATGGCCGAGCTTGCCGGTCGAGGGCAAATGCGGGCCGGCGCAGAGATCGACGAACTGGCCCTGGCGATAGAGGCTGATCACCTCGTCGCGCGGAATCTCCTCGATCCATTCGGCTTTATATTTCTCGCCCTGCTCGGCAAAGAACTGGATCGCGCGATCGCGGTCCCATTCCTCGCGTGTGATCGTCTCGTCGCGATCGACGATCTCATGCATGCGGGTTTCGATCTGCGCCAAATCCTCGGGTGTGAAAGGCGTCGCGCGTGCGAAATCGTAATAAAAGCCGGTGTCGGTTGCGGGGCCGAAGGTGACCTGCGTCTCGGGATAAAGCTCCTTCACCGCCTCGGCCATGACATGCGCGGCATCGTGACGGATGACCTCGAGCGCCGCCGGCGCATCGCGCGTTACGATCGCGACTTTGGCGTCGCGATCGATCCGGATCGAGAGGTCCTTGAGCTCGTCGTTAACCTTGATCGCGACCGCCGATTTGGCGAGGCCGGGGCCGATCGCGGCCGCAATCTCGCTGCCGGTCACGGCGCCCGGGAAGCGACGCACGGCCCCATCGGGCAAGGTGATGGCGACGGCCGCGGAGCGAGCCTCGCTTTCAGGGGGCATGGAGCGATCTAAATCTCGAAGAAACGGAAACCGTGGATTTAGCTTAAGTGGAGCGTGCCGGCAACCTCGTCAACCGCCAGATCGGCAAGGCTGGGACGCTGCAGGACGATCACGCTCCGCCCCCGCGGCTGGACGAGCGCCGGGTCCGATGCGCCCGAATAAAGCACGGTCACCGGGCTTCCGGCCGCCGCCAGCACGTGCACGGGACCGGTATCGTTGCCGACCGTGAAGAGCGCCGCGGCGCCGAGCCCGGCGATCTCGCCGAGGCTGGTCCGCCCGGTCAGATCGCGCGCGGTCGGGCAAACCCGCACGATCTCGCGCCCGACCTCATGATCGCCCGCGCCGCCGACGATGACCGGCGTCAGGCCATGCTTGGCGGCAAGATCGGCGAGCTGCGCATAGCGACCTGCCGGCCACCGTCGCTCGGGCCGATCTCTCGAACCGCCGGGAACGAGAATGAGGAAACGGTTCGGGAGGTCGAACCGGGTGATCGCGCATTTCGCCCAAGAGAGATCGGGCGGCGGCACCCACTCGATCCCGGCGCGGCGAAGCTGGCCGGCTTGGCGATCGAGAATATGCATGCGATCGCGTCCGGGATCGGCAGGATGCGAGCAGCCCGGCACGATGCCCGACCATTCCGGCCGCGCGCCCGGTCCCAGCAAATGGAAATACCAGCCCGTGCGCCGCGACATCTGAAGATCGTAGATGCGGTCGAACCGCTCCGTGCAGAGTCTTTGCCGCAACTGCCAGAGGCCGCCCAGGTCGAGCGGGCCGGGAAGATCGTCGATCCAGACGCGGTCGAAATAAGGTGCCGCACGCGCCAGCTCGGCAAAGGGCGCGGTGGTCAGGACAGTGATATCCGCATCCGCGTGATGCGCGCGGATGGCCGCCGCCGATCCCATCGCCTGCACGAACTCGCTGAGCGCGCCGTGCTTGATGACAAGAATCTTGCGTTTCGTGCGCCATTCGGGCGCAACATGTATTTCGTCCGTCCTATTGCGCGAGGCGATGGTCGGTTCCGCCTCGTCTGCAACGGCTGCTTCATGCGGCAACGGTCGCCGCAGCATCGTGCGAGACCAATTCTTCATAAACCGCCAGGGTACGCTTGGCCATCAAGGCACTTGAGAAATGCGCGCGGACATGCGCGATCTGCCGCCATGCCATCGCCGCGCGCGCTTCAGGATCCTGATCGAGCGTGCGTCCGATCGCATCGGCCAGCGCCGCGGCATCGCTCGGAGGAACGAGCCAGCCGGTTTCGCCGGGCACGATCGTCTCGAGCGCGCCGCCATGCGCGGTGGCGATGACCGGTCGTCCCATCGCTTGCGCCTCGACGATGACGCGACCGAACCCCTCCGGCGAGGTCGAAGCCGAAACGACGACATCGGCCAGCATGTAAGCAGCGGTGATATCCGCGCAGTCGTCGATGAAACGGAAACTCGCGCCGACACCGCTGCGCGCGACGGCCTCGTCGAGCTCGCGGCGATAGCGCGCATTGCCGCCGCCGAGGATAACGGCATGCACCTCGGGACGCTTGAGACGGGCCATCGCTTCGATCAGGACGAGCTGACCTTTCCAGCGCGTCAGCCGGCCGGGCAGCAAGACGATCGGGGCGCCATCCGGGAGGCGCCATGCCTTGATCAGCGTGACGAGCCGGTCCGGCCGCACCTTCTCGGGATCGAATCGCGTCAGATCGACGCCGCGCGGAATGACGCGCAACCGCTCCGCCGGCACGCCATAGACGGACGCGGCATGCTCTCCGACGAAACGCGATATCGCAATCACGCGCTCGCCCGTTGCCATAACGCCGTTATAACGCTGCTTCAGGAATGATCCCACGCCATAAGCGTTGTGGAAGGTCGTGACAAAATGACGACCGGCGCGCTTTGCCGCGTAACGCGCGCTCCACGCCGGCGCCCGACTTCGGGCGTGGACGATATCGACATCGAGTCGTCGGATCAGCGCGGCGAGTCGATCGATATTGGCTCGGATCACGAACGGATTCTTTGAGGCGAGCGGCAGCGTCACATGCGTGGCGCCGGCGCGCTCGAGTTCGCGCGTCATTGGACCGCCCGCCGACGCGACGACGGCGCTCCAACCCGCCGCCGTCAATGCCGCTGCGATATCGACGGTGCCACGCTCGACCCCGCCGGCAACGAGCCGCGGCAGCACCTGCAACACGGTGGCTTTGCGTCTTTCGGCTTGCGTCGCCACGATGCTAGTGTCGGCGTCGGTCATCAGCTGCGCAGGATCGTCGGGATGGATGAATCGCCCTCTATCTTAACACGCGAGGACGGGGCGACAATCGCCTACCACCGCCGCCAAGGCAAAGCGCCGGGGGTGGTGTTTCTCGAAGGCCTCAATTCCGACATGACCGGCACCAAGGCGCAGACGCTCGATGCCTTCTGTGCCGCGAGCGCGCGTGCTTTCCTGCGCTTTGATTATTTTGCGCATGGCGCTTCCTCGGGCGATTTTGCCGATGCGACGATCGGACGCTTTCTCGACGATACGATCGCCGTGATCGACCGGCTCAGCGAAGGAAAGCTCGTGCTGGTGGGATCCAGCATCGGCGGTTGGCTCATGCTGCTCGCAGCGCTGGCGCGCCCTGAGCGGATCCATGCGCTGGTCGGCATTGCCGCGGCGCCTGACGCAACCGAGGACCTGATGTGGCAACGCATGCCGTTCGATCTACGCGAGGCGGTGATGACGCAAGGCTCGGTGCGGCTGCCGTCGAAATATAGCGACGCTGGCTATCTCATCACGCGGCGGCTGATCGAGGAAGCGCGTGACCATCTCGTGATGCGCGGACCATTGCCGATCGCCTGTCCCATCCGGCTGCTGCACGGCATGGATGACCCCGACGTGCCGTGGCAAACGAGCCTCGCCTTGGCCGATCTGGTGGTGAGCCGCGATGTGCATGTCGAGCTCATCAAAGACGGTGATCATCGACTGTCGCGCGAGCGCGATCTCGATACGCTGCTGAAGGCGGTCAACTCGGTCCTGTGATGACGCCCGCGGTGGCCGCGAGCGCCGCCAAGCCTTCGCGATAGGTCGGGTAGCGCAAAACGACCCCAAGTTCCTCCTTGATGCGCCGGTTCGCGACGCGCTTGTTGTCGTCATAGAAGCTCTTCGCCATGGGCGAGAGCACGGCGCTGGAAAAATCCTCGATCGGCGGCGGCGCGATACCGAGCAAGGCCGCGGCAAAGGCGACGACGTCCTGCGGCGGCGCTGCCTCGTCGTCGCAGACATTGTAGATCCCTCCCGGACGCGGACGCGTCATCGATGCGCGCAGCGTCGCCACCAGATCCGCGACATGGATGCGCGAGAAGACCTGGCCGGGCTTGACGACACGGCGCGCCGTCCCGGCTTTGATCGCCTCGAGCGCGCTGCGGCCCGCCCCGTAAATCCCGGCAAGACGAAAGACATGCACCGGCA
>CAYMNX010000048.1:0-6885 GCA_964391905.1 uncultured Rhizobiaceae bacterium | reverse complement strand
GGCGCAGCTCGCGCGCGCCGCGGGCTTCGCGCGCTGGCGGGTCGAGCGGCATTTTCCCTTCCGCCTGGTTCTCGTCGGCGAGCGCGGGGACGAAAATTGAGGCTTTGTCCATGAGAAAAGTCCTGACCGGCTATATCGATGCGGACGGCGGACAAGCGTAACCGGTCGCCTGCGGCGAAGTGCCGCGAGGTGACACAAAAGTGTATAAAAACCACCAGCCGTCGGCGAGGAGAAACCAGGATCCCCGCCTCACGAACCGGTGAAAGCCCGATCACAGCGCCGTCACAGCGCTTCCATCCGCAACTCTTGGCAGCGTAGCAGCGTAGAGGACGGCATGACGCGATCGCGATCGATGCGCCTGATGATCGGCGCCGCTACCCTCGCCGGCACGGCGGCCGTGATCGCCCTGGCCGCGATTGCGGGCTTTCCGACGGTCGCCACCGCCTTGGCGACGGCGCGGTGGGGCATTCTCGCCGCAACGCTGCTCCACCTTTCGACCGTTCTCTCCTGTGCCGCGGCCTGGCGCGCGCTGATGCTGCCGCACTGGCGGCGCCCCTTCTTCGCCCTCTCCCTTTTCCGCTGGGTTCGCGAGGGGGTGAACAGCCTGCTGCCGGTGGCTCAGGTGGGCGGCGTCTTCGTCCAGGCGCGGCTCTTGAGCTTGCGCGGCGCGCCCGGAGCCTTCGCCGGCGCCAGCGTCGTGGTCGACCTGACGATCGAGGTGACGACTCTCCTTCTCTTCGCGCTGCTCGGGCTCGGCTTATTGGTGACGGGGGAACGACCGGTGCCCGACGCCGGCTCGCTTGGCTTCGGCGTCGCGCTCGGCATTCCCGCCATTATCGGCTTCGTCGCCGTTCAGCGCCTCGGCCTCGTTACCTCGCTCTCGCGCTTCTCCGAGCGCTTGGCGCGCCGCGGCGGCCGGCCCTTGTCGGATTCGCTGCGCGCGCTCGACGCCGCCATCCATACGCTCTACCAGACCCGCTGGCGGCTTGCGGCCGCCGCCGCTTTCCATTTCGCCGCGTGGCTCTTGAGCGCGGTCGAGGTCGGGCTGCTGCTGCGCTTCATGGGCGAGCCCGTCGGCGCTCGCGACACGCTGATCGTTGCGAGCCTCGGCTATGCGGTACGCAGCTTCGGCTTTCTCGTGCCGGGCGCGCTCGGCATTCAGGAAGGCGGCTTCATGCTGCTCGCGACATGGGTCGGGATTCCGGCGCCGGTGGGGCTTGCGCTCTCGCTCGCGCGCCGCGTGCGCGAGCTGCTGCTCGGCGTCCCCGCTCTCCTCGCCTGGCAATTGATCGAGGGACGGCGTCTTTGGAGCGGGCTTTCCGCTCCGCTTTCCGAAACGACGTCTTCGCCGACGGCATCACGCAACGGTGACCGGCCCGACGACTCAACGACGTAACATTTTTCGGCGCTCGGCGAAAATCCAAGCAAGGGTTTGCGCCATCGGTTCGCGCTTCGCGCCGTCGTCGAAGCGCGACCGCAATCTTCGACATTGCGCACCCAAACGGCAACGCCTCCTGCGCGCGCAACCATCACCCTTGCAAGAGTTTCAGCTCGATGAGTCTCGCAGCCCGCCTCGCCAAGCTCGCTACATCCCCCCTCCCCTTCCCAACCGCCTGGTATGCCATCGCACTTCGCCTCATGATCGGTTTCGGCTTCATGCAGCACGGCTATGCGAAGCTCGCCCGCGGCCCCGAGCATTTCATCCATGTGCTCAACGCCATCGGCGTGCCGGCAGCCACGCTGCTCGGCTCAGCGACGATCGGCGTCGAGGTCGTCGGCGGCTTCCTTATCTTCATCGGGGCGCTCGTTCCGCTCGCGACGATACCGATGGTCATCGTCCTGCTCGTCGCGATCTTTACCGTGCACCTCCCGAACGGATTTAGCTCGATCACGCTTCAATCCTTCGACGCCGCCGGCGCGCATTTCGGGCAGCCGGGCTACGAGACGGACCTCCTCTATATCTCGGGGCTCATCGCCCTATGCCTTGGCGGCGCCGGCCCGCTCTCTGTCGATGGCTGGCTGCGCCGACCGAGACCGCAGCACGCGGCCAAGCCTGCGGCGCCGGAGCGACGGCCGAGGACATATGTGCGTGATGGCGCGGACTAAAGGCGGAGAAACCAAGCGCGCCTCGGCCGCGCCGGCGCAAAGACTGCGCAAGCTCCGGCGCCTTCATCGCGGCGCCGCCGCCGTATCCTCCACGCGCTCGCGCCACTGCAATATCCGAAGCGATTGAAGCTGCAGACCGGGCGATACCATCACCACCGCCTCGCGCGTGAAGCGCGCCCGGCCGGCGATCGTCGCTTGCGCGCTGATCGTGACGACACGCGGATCGGCGGCGCGGACGTAGCGACCGCCGCCGGCGAGTTGCGGCGCGGCCGCGCTCGCGACGGTGTCGCGCGCCGCGAGGAACGGATCGACTTCCTGCGGGCTTATGCCGGGAATGACGAGCAGGGTCGCGCGCGCCGCCGTCATCGGGTTGACGGTCGCGCTTTGCGAATAGGTGGTGATATAAGGCCGCAGCCGGTCGTAGAGCGCATGCGTCATGCCCGGCACGGATTGCAGCTCGGAGATATCGGCGAAGGCGAGCTTGCGGAAATCTGCAAAGTAATTGTTGCCGCGAAAGACGAAGCGGTCCGACGGCCCGATCCCCCGCGATGACGCCGCGACAGCGCGGCGACGCGCGACGATCGCCGCGGCGATCGCCATCCGCCGATCGGGCGCGGCGCCGAATTCCTCGAGGAGGCCGGCGATCATCTCGATCGGCGCGTTGTTGAGATCGACCTTGCCGTCCTCGTCGTCGACGCGCAGCGCGATCGCGGCGCCGGCGTAGGAAACCGCGCGCGACCGGCCGTCGGCAGGCCAGCGCGTCGCGAGATCGGGATCGAGAAGCCGCGTGACGGCGAGCGCGACGCCGGCATCGGCGCTGGCCCGGGCTTGCGCAAGCGCGAGCCGATTGCGCGCGACCGTCGTGTCGCTGTGAAAATCGGCGGCGACGGCCGCCGCCAGGGCGGCGAGCAACGTCATCACCCAAATCACCAGGATCAGCGCGAAGCCGCGCTCTCTCGCGGCACGCGGCTGGCACGCGCCGCGACAGAGCTCGATCGGCTCTCGATCGCAAAAAGGCGGCACGGAACGAGCGCTATGACAGCGATGTCATCCGGCGCATCGGCGAGAGCAGGCGCCGCTGCTTCAGGGCTTCGCCTTCAGGAACACCGCCGCCGATTTCGGGTATTGGCCGGTCGAGATCATGCCGGGATAGGAGGCGTTGGTGTTCCAATAATTGTTATAAAGCACGTTGTTGCTCTGCATCCAATTGATCATCCCGCTCATGAAGGTGGGGTTGTCGCCCTCTTGTCCGACGCCCCATTCGGGATAGGACATCGGCTTGTTATGCTTTGCCGCGAATTGCGCGTGCCATTGCAAGCCGTAGGGCGATTGGACGTAGTTTTGCCACGACGCCTGGGGATTGGTCTTGCTCAACGGATCGAGGTCGTAGATGTCCATGCCGATGATGTCGACGACATCATCGCCGGGGTAAATCTGATCGGCCGGGACATTGACCGCGCCGACATTGACGCACCAGTCGATGAGAAAGCCGGGCGAGGCGGCCTTGAAGATCGCCGCGACGTGGCGGAACGCATCGATATACTCGAGCTGCTTGCCATTCGCTCCCGACCACGGGAACCAGTCGCCATTCGCTTCCCAGCCGATGCGAATGATCGCGTTCGGCTGAGCGCGCGCGATTTGCGCGGCGACGAATCGGAAATCGGCATCATGCTGCCCCGACGAAATCTGCGACAGCGGCGTGCCGCCGACGGTCAGCACGATGGACCACACGAGGTTGCGGTTGTGGTTGTACTGCCACCAATAGGCGGGAAGCCACTTCGCCGCGGCGGTGAAGCTGTCCCAGCTGTCGGCCGGCACGTAATCGAGCGCAAGGAGACCGTCGCGGCCGAGCCATTTCTCGAACGCCTCGACATTCGATTCACGACCGTTGGGATCGCCCCAATCGACATAAACGCCGGCCTGATGGCTGGGCATCGTCGTCGCGGCCTCGCTTCGGCTCGACAACAACAATGCCGGCAAAGACACCGCCAAGCAGGCAATAACGCGCATCCGACGCGCCGCAGCGCGATCGCCAAAAGACATTGTCACTACCCCCTAATTAACGCTCCACGCCCCGCACGCATCGCGCGACCGCATGGAAAATAATTGACGCGACAAGCTTTACCGGCGACGCCGACGTCGCGTCAATTCGCAAGGACGCCAAGCCCAAGTTTGTCACCACGGGGGATTTCGATGACGAATGCCCGATGCAGCAAGCGACACGGCGATCAGAGAGACGGATGCTCCTTCGCATGATGCTGCCGCATCATGTGCAGAAAATGCGCGCGCGTCTCGAACGCGCTCATCATGCGCGCCGCGGCTTCGTCGAACATGCGGCTTGCCACATGATCGAGCAAATGGCTCTTGAATTGAAAGTCGATGACGAAATCGACGCGCGTCCGGTGTCCGACCGGCGTGAATGTCCAGCTGTTGGTCAAATGCTCCAACGGGCCGTCGATCGCGCGCACCAAAACCTGTCGCGACGGGTCCAGCGCGACATGGCTGGTGAAGCTCTCCTGGAACGGACCGAAGCCGATGACGAGATCGGCGATCATCTCGCGTTGGCTCGCATGCCGGATATGCGCGCCGCTGCACCACGGAACGAAGGAGGGATAGTCCTTCACATCCGCGACGATCGCGAAGAGCTCGTCGGCGTTATAATCGAGGGTCGCCTCTTCCTTATAATGCGGCATTCGCACCTCCTCGGCACGTCCATTCGCGCCATCACATCTAATATATTTAGGTGCGATATGTCCGGGCGCAGCACGCGATACCGATCAGCCCCGGCTTGCGCCTCGCCGCTGCGATGGCCGGGATCGCGGTCGGCGTTACGTGCAAGCCGGCCGGCTCATTTCTGTGATACCGCCTCGTCGGCGAGCGGGCGCCATGCATGCGTCGATGCCTCGCCCTCGACGGCGAGAGCGCCTTCCGGCGACCGCAGCGTGAAGTGGAAGCGCGTGCCGCGCGGCACGTTGTCGGAAGCCCAGAGGCGGCCGTGATGCGCCTCGATGATGGAGCGGCTGATGGACAGACCGAGACCCGTGCCGTTGCGCTTCGTCGTGAAGAAGGCGTCGAAGATCCGATCGCGATGCTGCGGCGATAGGCCCACCCCCGTATCGCTGACGCAGATGTCGAGCTGATCGTGCTCGGCACGGCGCGAGGTGATGGCGAGCTCGCGCGGGCCGTCCAGCTCGCGCATCGCCTCCATGCCATTGAGGATGAGATTCATCAGCACCTGCTGCAGTTGGACGCGGTCGCCCATGATGCGGGGAATGTCGCCGGCCAATTCGGTCCGCAGCGATATAAAGGAGCGCGCCATCTCGCCATTCATGAGCATGACGATCTCGCGAATCATCTCGTTGGCGTCGAGCAGCTCGCGTTGCGCCGTTTCCTTCTTGAAGAGGCGCCGGATGCGCTCGATGACCTCTGCCGCGCGCTTTCCGTTGTCCACGACTCCCATCGCCGCCTTGCGCGCCTCCTCGAGGTTGGGCGAGCTCCCGCCGAGCCAGCGCAGGCAGGCGCTCGCATTGGCGACGGCGGCGGCGATCGGCTGGTTGACCTCGTGCGCCAGGGCGCCGGCCAGCTCCCCCATCGTGGTCACGCGGTTGATATGGGCGAGATCCGCCCGTGCCTGGCGCAGCGCCTCCTCGGCGCGCCGCTGCTCGACCATCGAGGCGATGAGAGCGCAGGTCAGAACGGCAAAGGTGATAGCGGCGATCGTCACGGCGAGATGGGTCTGATCGAGGCCCGCGCTTTCCGGGGCGCCGTACATCCGGCCATGGGTGGTGAAAATGGCCGCTTCCATTCCGGTATAGTGCATGCCCGAGATGGCGATGCCCATGACGATCGCGGCGAGGATCTTCTGCCCGCGATTGGTGGTGCGGAACGCAAGCCACAGCGCCGCCGCTGCCGCGCCGATCGCGATGATCACCGAGAGGGCGACGAGCAGCCGATCATAGCTGATTGCGACATCGCCCCGCATCGCCGCCATGCCGGTGTAATGCATGCCGACGATGCCGAGCCCCATGAAGACGCCGCCGAGAGCGAGGCGCAGCGGCGATGCGGGAAAGCGGCTCGTCACGTAAAAGCCGCCGCTGGTGACGACGATCGCCAGCACGAGCGACAACGATGTCAGGGCGAAATCATAGGACATCATCATCGGCATGATGAAAGCGAGCATGCCGACGAAGTGCATCGACCAGATGCCGCCGCCCATCGCGATCGCCGCGGCCGCGAGCCAGATGCGGCGCGCGGGTCCATGCGCCGCCGCGACGCGCCCGCCGAGATCGAGGGCGGTATAAGATGCGAATGAAGCGACCAGAACGGAAAGAGCGACGATATACGGATTGTATGTTCCGCTGACGACCATCCCAATTGCCCCGCTTTGCGCAAGAGACGAGGGGCGATATCCATCCACGTGCGAGAAACGAGTCTACGTCAATCGGGTCGCGGTGGCCATCCGCTTCTACCCGCTGTTCCCACCAACCGACGGTTGCGCGGATGCGCGCCGCAACGTTGCGCGCCCTTGGCGGCCAAGATTGCGCAAGCCCGCGCAACGCGGCGCAACGAAAGCAAAGCGCCGGCCGAGAATGAGGTCAGCTTATGGCTGGGGCGCCAGCGCCGAGATCGTCGAGCGACCGCGCCGCCGCGCGCATATCCAGCGCTGACCAAGGAGCGAGAGAGATGACGGCAAGGATAAGGGTAACGATGATGGCGCTCGGCCTCATGGCGGCGCTCGCGATCGCGCCGCGCGCTCAGGCCCAGGCCACCGCGCCCGAG
>CAYMNX010000047.1:0-4719 GCA_964391905.1 uncultured Rhizobiaceae bacterium | reverse complement strand
GGAACACGCCGGCATCGCGCAGGGCTCCGACGATCGAGGGGGGAACGCGGCGTTCCTGCGCGCCTTCGGGCGCGGCGGCCGCGATCGCCGGGCGCATGGCGCGCACGCGCTCAAGCATTTCGGTCGGGTCGGAACTCATGCCGGGCAACCGCGTATCTCCGAAAGGTCGTTGAAAAACCGCGACATCTCGCCGCTATGAGTATAAGCCGGCGAGGTTGAACCGTACAATCCGGCGTAGCCTCGTCGGCCTGCTTCTGGCATGGTCCGCGCGCTTTTCAAGCATGACCGATTCTGGGGTAAAGGATCAAGAGAAATGAATATGGCCTATTACTGGCTGGTCGTAGGCGCAGGCGTGCTGGCGATTCTTTATGGATTGGTGACGAGCCGTCAGGTGCTGGCGGCGAATGCCGGCTCCGAGCGCATGCAGCAGATTGCCGGCGCGATTCAAGAGGGCGCGCGCGCCTATCTCAATCGGCAATACACCACCATCGCGATCGCGGGCGTGGTGATCTTCATTATCTTGTTCGCGACGCTGGGATGGCACTCGGCCCTGGGCTTTCTGATCGGTGCGGTGCTCTCCGGCGCCGCCGGCTATATCGGCATGAACGTGTCGGTGCGCGCCAATGTGCGTACCGCGCAGGCGGCGCGCAACGGGCTCGCCTCGGGCCTTAACCTGTCCTTCAAGGCCGGTGCCGTCACCGGGCTCCTGGTCGTAGGACTCGGGCTTTTGGGCGTTTCGCTCTACTATATTTTCCTCCGCTCCACGCTGCCGATGGATAATCCGCGCCCGATTCTGGAGGCGCTGGTCTCGCTCTCCTTTGGCGCCTCGCTCATTTCGATCTTCGCCCGCTTGGGCGGCGGCATCTTTACGAAGGGCGCCGATGTCGGCGCCGATCTCGTCGGCAAGGTCGAGGCAGGGATCCCCGAAGACGATCCGCGCAACCCGGCGGTGATCGCCGACAATGTCGGCGACAATGTCGGCGACTGCGCCGGCATGGCCGCGGATCTGTTCGAGACCTATGCCGTGACGGTCGTCGCGACCATGCTCTTGGCCGCGATCTATTTCGAGGGCGCGCTGCGCGATCAAATGCTGACGCTGCCGCTCCTGGTCGGCGGCGTGTGCATCATCGCTTCGATTATCGGCACCTATTTCGTTCGCCTGGGCTCTTCCACCAACATCATGGCGGCCCTCTATAAGGGGCTCGTCACTGCCGGTATTCTCTCGGCCTTGGCAATCGCCGGCGTCTTCGCGGAGACCGTCGGCTTCAACGAGCCGCTGCAGATGGCGGCCGGCGCGGTCACCAATGGCGCCATGCTCTATGGCTGCTCGCTGACCGGCCTCGTCGTGACCGGGCTCCTCGTCTGGATCACCGAGTACTACACCTCGACCGCCTACCGCCCCGTGCGCAGCATCGCGCAAAGCTCGACCACGGGGCACGGCACCAACGTGATTCAAGGTCTTGCCATCTCGATGGAAGCGACGGCGCTGCCGGTGATCGTGATCTGCGCCGGCATTCTCGTTTCCTTCCTGCTCGCAGGGCTCTTCGGCATCGCCATCGCCGCGACCACAATGCTGGCGCTCGCCGGGATGATCGTCGCGCTCGATGCCTACGGCCCCGTCACCGACAATGCCGGCGGCATCGCGGAAATGGCCGATCTCCCGCGCGATGTGCGTAAGACGACCGACGCGCTCGATGCGGTCGGCAACACGACCAAGGCGGTGACGAAAGGCTACGCGATCGGCTCGGCGGGGCTCGCCTCGCTCGTGCTGTTCGCCGCCTATACCGAAGATCTGCACCACTATTTCGCCAATCTCGACGTCCGGTTCACCTTGTCGGATCCCTACGTCGTGATCGGCCTCTTCATCGGTGTAATGCTGCCCTATCTCTTCTGCGCGCTCGGCATGACGGCGGTCGGCCGCGCCGCCGGTTCCGTGGTGGTCGAGGTGCGGCGCCAATTCAAGGAGATCAGGGGCATCATGGAGGGCACCGGCAAACCCGATTATGGCCGTGCCGTCGACATGCTGACTCGCGCCGCGATCAAGGAAATGATCGTGCCGTCCTTGCTGCCGGTTCTCGCGCCCGTCGTGCTCTATTTCGTGATCACGCTGATCGGCGGCCAGGCCGCCGGCTTCAGCGCGCTCGGCGCGATGCTGCTTGGTACCATCGTCACCGGTATCTTCGTCGCGATTTCGATGACCTCGGGCGGCGGCGCCTGGGACAACGCCAAGAAGTACATCGAGGAGGGCCACCATGGCGGCAAGGGCTCCGACGCCCATAAAGCCGCTGTGACCGGCGATACGGTCGGCGATCCCTACAAGGACACGGCGGGGCCGGCGGTCAATCCGATGATCAAGCTCACCAACATCGTGGCGATCCTGCTGCTCGCCATCCTTGCCGCAGCGGCGCATTGAGGAAAGGAGCGACCTTCGGCCGGATGGGGTCTTACGACGTTAAGGCCCGCCGGTCGGGGGACCGCCGGGCGTGGTGTTTCGGCTGTTGTTGAACTTGCCGAAATTGCCGATGAGCTGCTCGAGGAAAGTGAATTCGCGGCCTTGAGCCGGCGTCGCATTCGGATTGGGCGTGATCGCATGGGCATCGCGCAGCCCTTTGTGATCAATCGAGCTGACGACGCCATTATCGTCGAAATGGATCGCGACGACCTGCTGATCGAGGACTTCCGGATTGAGGAACGCGATTTCCTTCGTCTCGCGGCTGATATAGTACCAGGTGCCGGGATCGAAGCTCGGCGCGTTGGAAGGCGTGCCGAGCAGGCGCTGCACCGTCGCCTTATCCGTGACGCCCGGTTTGATCTGGGCCATGGCGTCGGCTTTCGGCAAGTTGCCGCGTTGATTGATCGGCATGCCGCAGGCTGAGAGGCTCGCGACCGCCAATCCAACGAGGAAGAGGCACTGAATGCGCGAGGGTGAGAGAGATGACGTCCCCCGAATCATGGGCCAATACATGCCTGCGGGCCGGCATGCGTGTCAATCTTTTGCTTTGATGTCCGCACCAATCCGCTAATTTCGGTCCATGCCGCTCGCTTCGCTCTTCCGCCGCAATCCCTATCGCAAAGAGGCGCACCTCGCCTATACCGCTATCGTCGCAAGGGCGCGGGAGCCGATTTTCTTCCTCAGGGGCGAGGTCCCCGACACGCTCGACGGGCGCTTCGAGCTGATCGCCTTGCACGCATTTCTGGTGCTCAACCGCTTGAAGGCCGATCATGCGTTAACGGCCGATTTTGCGCAGGAGCTTTTCGACACGATGTTCGCCGATCTCGATCGCGGCTTGCGCGAGATGGGGGCAAGCGATATCGGGGTGGGGCGCCACGTGAAAGAGATGGCGAAGGCTTTCTACGGCCGTATCGTCGCCTATGAGCAAGGACTTGCCGGGGGCGATGCCGAGCTTGGCGAGGCACTGCGTCGCAACCTATATGGCACGGTAGCGCCGAGCGCCGAGACCGTGGCGGCGGTGGCGCGGTATCTCCGCCAGCAGGCCGCGGTTCTGGCCCAAGAGAGCCCCGAGCAGATCCTCTCTGGAGACGTCAAATTCGGATCGTTGTTATTTGAAAATGAATGAAAATATCGAATTCAGCCGACCGCTCGATGTGATGCGGCTGCCGGCCGGCGGCGGCTATTACGAGATCGCGGCCTCGGCAGATGAGCGCGCTGCTTTGGCACGGCGTTTCGAGCTGTTGGCGCTCGACCGTCTCGAGGCGAAGGTGCGGGTTGAGCGCATTCCGGGTGGATTTTACCGCCTTTCGGCCGAGCTCGACGCGGCGCCGGTCCAGGCCTGCGCCGTCACCTTGGAGCCGGTCTCCAATCGCATCAACGAAAGCTTCTCGCTGCTCTACGGCCCGATCGAGGAGGAAGAGGAGATCGTGCTCGACGGCGCGGCGGAAACCGTCGAAGCGCTTGACGACGGCGTCATCGATCTCGGCGAGGCCGTGGCGCAACAGCTATCGCTGGCGCTTGATCCATTTCCGCTGAGTCCGGAAGGCGCCGCTCAAAACGGAACGATTTCGACAGGAGAGGTCGAGCGCGCTTCGCCCTTTGCCGTCCTGGCGAAATTGCGCAAAACCAAGGAGCATTAGCGAGAGTCCCGGCAACCAGGTTGCAATACGCCGTGTTTTTGGCTAGTTAGCAACCTTTGTCCTCACTCGTATTTAACGTTTGGGACTTCACGAGGATTGTCGTCATGGCCGTTCCGAAAAAGAAAACCAGCAAATCGCGCCGCAATATGCGTCGCGCACATCACGGCTTGTCGCCGGCGAGCTATGTTGAATGCTCGAATTGCGGCGAAATGAAGCGGCCACACCATGTTTGCAAGGCGTGTGGACATTATGGTGACCGCGAAGTCATAGCGGTTGCGGCCGAAACTGCGTAATCGGCCGCGCGGGAGGGGCGCGCAGCGGTGAGTGACCGGATCGTCGTCGCACTCGATGCCATGGGCGGCGATCTCGCCCCCGACATGGTGGTGAAGGGTGCTGGCATCGCATTGCAGCGCTTCCCCGAGATTGAGTTTCTGCTCGTCGGCGTGGAACCGCAGATCCGCCCTTTGCTCGATAAATTGCCCGCCCTCGCGGCACATGCCAAGATTCGCCATACCGATGACGTCATCAAGGGCGACGCGAAGCCCTCGACCGCGCTTCGCAGCGGCCGCAATTCATCGATGCGGTTGGCGCTCGATGCGGTCGCCGCCGGCGAAGCGCATTGTGCCG
>CAYMNX010000046.1:0-2992 GCA_964391905.1 uncultured Rhizobiaceae bacterium | reverse complement strand
GACCGACGACGTCTTCGCCTCGATCGCCAACTATCTTGCGCGCTCCGGCTGGCATGGCGATCAGAGCTGGGGCGAGATGGTGACGGTGCCGCCCAATCTCGACTCGTCGCAAATCGGGCTGCAGCAGAAGAAGCCGGTCGGCGAATGGGCGAAGCTCGGCATCCGCCGCGCCAATGGCAGCGCCTTGCCGGACGCGCCGCCCGAGTCGGAGCGGCGCGCCGCGGTGATCCAGCCGGGCGGCAGCGCGGGACCGAGCTTTCTCGTTTACGATAATTTTAGCGTCATTATGCGATGGAATAATTCGAGCTATTTTGGCGTTGCCGTCGGGTATCTTGCCGACAGCGTGAAGTAACGGTTCGGGATGCCGCAACGATCGTTTCTCTATCTGTGGCTCGGCGCCGCAGCGCTGGCGCTGGCCGCATGCTCGACGGCGACGCGCGGGCCGACGGCGTCGGCGCCACATCCCATCTACAAGATCGGCGATCCCTATCAGATCAACGGCACCTGGTACTATCCGGCCGAGGACTGGACCTACGACGAAACCGGGATCGCCTCCTGGTATGGCGAGGACTTCCACGGCAAATACACCGCCAATGGCGAGGTGTTCGATCTCAACGCGATCACGGCCGCGCATCGCACCCTGCCGATGCCCTCGGTCGTACAGGTGACCAATCTCGAGAACGGCCGCTCGCTCCAGGTTCGCGTCAATGATCGCGGGCCCTACGCGCGCGGGCGGATCCTCGATGTGTCGCGGCGCGCGGCACAGCTCTTGGGTTTTGAAGGGCAGGGCACGGCCAAGGTCCGCGTGAAGATCATGGTGCCGGAATCGATTCAGGTGGCGAGCCTTGCCGGGCGCGTCGGAACCGAGCCGGCTTTGGCGGGGACGCAGCCGAAAGCCGCGCCGGTCGACAGGGTCGCGGCCGAGCCGCTGCCGACGCCGCCGGGTGTCGCGGTTGCGTCTTCGCAGCCGGCGTTAATTCAGCCGGTACCGGCCGCGCCGCCGCGCCAGGTGATTGCCGCGCCGCCGCCGCTCTCCGACAAGGTGACGACGGTTCCTGTCAAGCCGACACAGATCTATATCCAGGCCGGTGCCTTCGCCAGCATGGACCGGGCGTACCGATTGAAGGCTCAGCTCGACCGGCTCGGACCGGTGACGATCGCCAACGCGACGGTCAGCGGCATGGTCTTCTATCGCGTGCGTCTCGGCCCCGTCGCAACAGTCGAGCAGGCCGATGCGCTTCTCGACAAGGTCGCGCCGACATCGCCGGATGCCCGCATCGTCGTCAATTGATCACATTTTAAGCAGGTTTGCCGCTATGCTAGCGTCGTTTTTTCCTTCTTGGTCCTCGGGGAGAGGTTACATGACCCGATCATTCCTGCCGCGCCTGGCCCTTGGCTGCGGTCTCGTCACGGCGCTTGCCGCGAGTGCGGCAATGGCGGCGCCGCCGACCATCGACACCTCGGCGCGGACCGCGATCGTGCTCGATTTCGACACCGGTGCGGTGCTCTACGACAAGGGCGCGGATTTGCGCATTCCGCCGGCCTCGATGAGCAAGATCATGACCGCCTATGTGGTCTACAGTTACCTGAAGGCGGGACGGGTGAAGCTCGACGATACTTTGCCGGTCAGCGAGAAGGCCTGGGCCAAGCACAAGACCAACGAATCGAACATGTTCGTGCCGCTTGGCGCGCAGGTGAAGGTCGAGGATCTGATTCGCGGCATGATCATCCAATCCGGCAATGACGCCTGCGTCGTGCTGGCCGAAGGGCTCGCCGGCAGCGAGCAGGCCTTTGTCGAGCAGATGAACGAGACAGCGCAGAAGCTCGGCATGAAGGACAGCCATTTTGCCAATGTCGACGGTCTGCCCGATCCCGAGGAATATGTGACGGCGCGCGATCTCGCGATCCTGGCGCGCGATGTGATCCGGGATTTTCCGGAGTATTTCCATTACGACTCGGAGAAGGAGTTTACCTATAACGGCATCAAGCAAGGCAATCGCAATCCGCTCCTCTACAAGGATATCGGCGTCGATGGCATGAAGACCGGCCACACCGAAGAGGCAGGCTATGGCATCACGGTCACCGCGCTGCGCAACGGCCGGCGAATCATCGAGGTGCTGAGTGGCATGTCGAGCATGAAAGAGCGCTCGCAGGAAAGCGAGAAGCTGCTCGAATGGGCCTATCGCGAATGGGCCGATTACAAGCTCGTCAAAGCCGGCGACGCGATCGACGACGCGCCGGTGTGGCTCGGCGTTTCGGCGACCGTTCCCGTCGCCGCGACCTCGGATGTGGTCGTGACCTTGCCGCGGCGCTCGCGCCAGGGAATGAAGGCGACCGCCGTCTATGATCACGCGGCGAAGGCGCCGGTCACCCAAGGCGAGACCGTGGGCAAGCTCATGATCTCCGCGCCCGACGTGGCGCCGGTCGAAGTGCCGCTGGTCGCGACCAAACCGGTCGACCGCGTCGGCGCTTTCACCCGCGCCGGCCTCGCCGCCGGCTATCTCATCTTCGGACGGAAAAACTGAGTCGCGGTAAGTTCATCACGCTCGAAGGCGGGGAAGGGGCCGGCAAGTCGACCCAGCAAAAAACGATCGTGTCGATGCTTGCCCGAGCCGGCCTTCAGGTCGTCGGCACGCGCGAGCCGGGCGATGCAGTCGGCGCCAATGAAATTCGCAACTTGTTGCTGAACGGCGCGCCCGAGCGCTGGGACCCGGTCAGCGAGGCGCTACTGATGGTGGCGGCGCGCCGCTCGCATCTCGTCGAGACGGTGTGGCCGGCGCTCGATTCCGGCAAATGGGTCGTCTGCGATCGCTTCGCCGACTCGACCACGGCCTATCAAGGCCATGGCGGCGGCGTCGCACTCGATCAATTGGCGGCACTGCATCAGATGATCGCCGGTGATTTTCGTCCGGATCTCACCTTCATTCTCGACGTGCCGGTCGCGATCGGCTTGGCGCGCGCCGCGGCGCGCCGCGGCGGCGAGACGCGCTTC
>CAYMNX010000045.1:0-2452 GCA_964391905.1 uncultured Rhizobiaceae bacterium | reverse complement strand
TGCCGACGCTACCGGTCATCAGGCCGGGACGCTCGAAAAGGTACTCCGGCTGCTCGATATCCTGCAGGAAACAGCGGGCGACACCATCTTGAGTGAACGGCTCGCTCTCAAGGGCGGCACGGCGCTCAATGTCTTTCATCTCGGTCTCGACCGGCTGTCGGTTGATATCGATCTCAACTATGTCGGCGCGCTTGATCGGTCGGCGATGGAAGCTGAGTGGCCAGAGGTCGAAGCTGCTCTGAACCGCCTCCTTGCATCTCAAGGCTATGTCGTTCGACGCCGGCCTGACGAACATGCAGGCGGCAATCGCGCCCAAGCTTCGGTCATGCGCGCGTTTGTGGGCCGATACAAACTGCTGTGAAGCTCGCAGGGTCGGAAGGGTGCGTACCACTTATCCCTCCTTCCTCATCCTCTCCCTCCGCGTCAGTTCGCGGGGGTTAGGGGTATCGACCGAGGTGTCTCCGGTGGCGATGCCGCCCGCGCGTTCGTAGTGCGCCACCATCAGGCCGTTGTCCGCCATGCGCGACCGCACCATGGTATAACTGTGCGGCGCCGAGCCATCTGCAAACAGTTTCTTCCCCTGACCCAGCACCAACGGCACCGTGAAGGTGCTGAGGGCATCGACCAGATCGTGTTCGAACAGCGCATGCAGCAGCGCGGTGCTGCCTTGGGTGACAAGGTCGCGGCCGCCCGAGTCGCGCAGGCGCCGGACCGCATCGATGTCGCGCAACACGACCGTACCCTTCCATGAGGTATCGACCTCGCCCGAACCCGACACGACATATTTGGTGATGGTGTTGAACAGCGTGGCGATACGGCCCGCGGGTCCAGCCTCGTCGTAGTGGGGCCAATACGCGGCGAAGATTTCATACGTCTTGCGCCCCAGCAGAAGATCGCGATCGGGCGTGAGAACGTGGCCGATCTCCTCGTCGAACACGGGGTGGAAATAGGGCACCACCCAGCCGCCAAAGGGAAAGCCGCCAGTGGGGTCTTCCATGGGCGCGCCCGGCGCCTGCATCACGCCATCGAGCGAAACCTGCGCGCCGACGATGATCTTCCGCATGATTTCAATCTCCTTTGCATTGCCGTGTGGCCGAATGTCAGAGGCTGGGAATCGGAAGCACTGGCATTACTTCCACGCCTTCGCCCGGAAAAATCGTAAAATGGGGATGGCTTTCGAACATGTTGGCCGCCGCCTCGTGCGATGCCGCGCGCACCATCACAAAGCCGCTGAGATTATTGCTGATGTCCGCGATGCCGGAGTGCGAAACCTTCTTGGTCTTGCCGAGCGGACCGCCGGATCCCACGATTGCAGTGTGATTCTTTTCATTCCACGCATGCCAGGCCGCCATGCCCTCCTGTTCTTTCATTTGCCGCTCGGCATCGGGCATAGCCGTCCACGCCTTCATGCGGGGGCTGTCTTTGCTGCCGGTAAAAACGGCGAGGAAGATATCGGTATTGTTCATGATCTTGCCTTTCTTTTGTGGACCTTCGGTTGAAATAGAAGTTCGATGTAGCGGCGGAGATGATCGATGCTGGCCGCGGCGATCTCCGCCCCGCCTTTCGCCTTGGCCAGAATGAATGCGCCCTGCAAGACGGCTTGGGTATGCAGCGCAAGGCTTTCCGCAGTGAATCCCTTCACGCCATAGAGCTTCATCGCCTCCGCGATGTCGGGTTCCAGCGTCGCGGCATGACTGCTGATTGAGGCAGCGCACGCTGTGCGGATGTCGGGGGCCGTCAAGTACACTTCCTGCACCATCGTGCCGACAAGGCAGGTGAATTCCGGCACGGCGCCCCGCATCAGGCTCTTGCGGAATTCGAGATAACCCAGCACGCGGTCGAGCGGATTTCTGTACGTGTGATAGGACGCGGCCGCAAACAGTGCGCCCGTCGTCTGCGACCAGTGTTCCGCCGCCGCCACGCCCAGCGCATTCTTGCTCGCGAAATGGTGGAAAAAGGCGCCCTTGGTGACGCCCGCGTGGGCGCAGAGCTCATCCACCGAAGTCGCGGCATAGCCCTTGGTGCGAATAAGCGCGAGCGCCGCATCGATCAGTTTCTGCCGTGCCGTGCTTTCACGAACCATTGGCTCTTCGGTCATTTCCCGAGTCATCCAAAAATACCAACCGGTTGGTATTGCTGTCAAGGCGATCAGCAGACGGCTGATCGGCCCAGATTCTCTTGTTGGGACCGCGTTGAAACGAAGCCACTGCTTCACGTCGTGGACAGTCGTGAGGTAGGCGACCGCGATTTCCCGAATGGGACTACCACCCGACAGGTCGGCTCTCGTTCGAGTTTGAGCAGGTCTATGTGCTCGGAGGAGGCACGGGTCCTCGTCGCAGCTTCCGCGACGCCAAGATCCAGCGGCTCGAAACCATGGCGAGCGAGATCGGCGTCGGGCTAGCGGTGCTCGCTGCGGCAAAGACAGAGCAACGGCTCAAGAGGGAAGCGGAGG
>CAYMNX010000044.1:0-1677 GCA_964391905.1 uncultured Rhizobiaceae bacterium | reverse complement strand
TCCTGCCGCTCTCTCTGGCATCGCGCATCATCTATGATGGATTTACGCGGGCGCTTGCGCCGCAGCCGGGCGAAGACCTCGCTGCCGAGCTTCGGGAGCAGGGCTTGCAGCAACTGTCCGAGAGCGCGTGGCTCAAGAGCCCAAAAGCGGAAGTCGCCGCCGACGTGCTAGGCCGCTTTGAACGCCGCCTTGCGGCTCAGCCTCCAGCCGGCGCTGTCAGCGATCTGGAGATCCTCGAACCTGCGCGTCCCGTCACGTACTATCGGGGACGCTGGACCGTCCCCAAAAATCAGAGCGGCACCTTTGTCGCAAGGCGGCCCCAGGAATTCGGCGCGCCAATATGGTGCTTCGTTGCCCTGCAAGGCGGCGTGCCGATCCGCCTTCTCGACTTGCCGCTCGAACGAACGCGGTGGCGCGGTTGCGATGCGGCCTGGCATCTGCAAATGGCGATCGATTGTTGCCGCGACAATCCCCAGCGATACCGGCGCCGCGTCGAGGGCGACGGAATTCGCCTCGACTTCTTTTCACCGTTGCCCCAGTGGTCGCAGCGCCGTCTTATGATCTTTGGCCGGGCCGCGCCGCGCCAGAACAGCCTTTTCTCGTACTGGCTGCCGTCCGCCGAAGCGCAAACCGAGGAACGCTTCCTTCAGGAAAGACTCTGGCTGTCGCGCACAGAAGATTCTGAGTAGGGAGGGCCGTCGATGCAGAGCATCCAGGAAACGATAGAGCAGCTACACGGCGCCCTTCGTGACTATATCGAGGCGACCTATCATATCAGCGCAAGATCGCTGATCGCGCGCCGAAAGGAACTGCTTAATCGCCCCGGCGTGATCCATCAGGTCCCCTACCTGGAATCCACGCCCCGTTATCAAACGGGCGAACGTTTTGCCGACATGCCGGGGTTGCCGCCGGCGGCCCTGCAAGCCTTTCTCGCCCTTGCAAAGCCCGATGGCAACCTGCCGCGGCTCATTTACGATCCGCCGTACAAGCATCAGTCGGAAGCCGTGCGCGGCAGCCTGATCGACGGCCGCAATCTCATCATCATGACGGGGACGGGCTCGGGCAAGACCGAGTCGTTTCTGCTGCCCATCCTCGGCAAGCTCGCCCGCGAAGCAAAAGCCCATCCGCACACCTTCGGTCAGCAGGCGGCGATGCGCTCGCTCATCCTTTATCCGATGAACGCATTGGTGAACGACCAACTGGGGCGGCTGCGCGCTCTATTCGGCGATCCGCGGCTTGTCGCTCTTTTTAAGGGATGGGCGGGGAGGCCGCCGCGTTTTGCGCGTTACACAAGCCGCACCCCCTATGCGGGCATCCGGACGGCCAAGAAGGACTCCGTAAAGCTCAAGGCGTTCGATGAATTTTACGCCGACATCGAACGCCGGGCGCAGGGCTCCGACTCCGAGGAGCGGGCGGAAGCGGAGCGGCTCTTGCAAGCGCTCAAGGAGCGCGGCAAGTGGCCGGCCAAGCCCGATCTCGCGGCATGGCTCGGCGAAAAGGGCAGCAGGTGGCAGAACGCGAAGAGCGGCGAATTCGTCAGGGCCGTCACCTTGCCGGACGACTCGGAATTGCTCACCCGGCACGAGGTCCAGGCCGCCCCGCCGGACCTGCTCGTCACGAACTATTCGATGCTCGAATACATGCTGATGCGTCCGATCGAAAGGCCGATTTTCGACA
>CAYMNX010000043.1:0-5382 GCA_964391905.1 uncultured Rhizobiaceae bacterium | reverse complement strand
GAGGCCACCGAATATGCCTATGTGGTCGAACGCGGACGGATCGTTCATCATGGGCCGAGCCGCCAACTACGATCCGACCCGTTGGTGATCGAGCACTATCTGGGGCAGGTCACCACGCAACATCCGAACTGAGTGGAGCATTTGGAATGAGCATGAAGCGAAGCACGACCAATCACATCCGGACGACACATACCGGTAGCCTGCCGCGGCCGCCGGAGATGCTCGAGACGATGCGTGCGATGGCGACGGGCCAGGCTTATGACAGCCGAGCTTATGAAGCAGCGCTGACGAAGAACGTCGCCGATATCGTGAAGAAGCAGGTAGAGGCCGGCATCGATGTCGTAACGGATGGCGAGTGCAGCAAGCCCAGCTTTCAGCACTACGTTGCCGAGCGGCTCGAGGGTTTCGAGGCACGCATGCCGGCCGGCGGACTTCCGGTACCGACCGGGCCGATGGGCGTCGGCGGTCGCGATGCGAAACTGTTTCCCGATTTTTATCGGGGCGTGCTCGAGAATAACCCCTTCAAGAACACGATCCGCATGGCGCCGCGCGTGTGCGTCAGGCCGATCCGCTATGTCGGCCAGGAGAAGCTGCAGCGCGACATCCGCAATCTGAAAAATGCGATGGAGGCGGCCGGCGCCGATGAGGGTTTCATGCCCTCGGTCGCGCCGACGCTCTCGCTGAAGAACGAATACTACAAGAACGACGACGAATTCCTCGATGCCTATGGCGATGCGATGCGCGAGGAGTGGAAGGCGATCCTCGACGCGGGGCTTTTGCTGCAGATCGATTTTCCGAGCCTCGTCAGCGCCTGGGATACGGAAAGCAACACCATGAGCCTCGCCGAGTATCGCAAATGGACGGAAGGAAGGATCGCGCATTTGAACCATGCGTTGCGCGGCTTACCCGAGGATCGCATTCGTTTCCATACTTGCTATGGCGTCAACTTCGGGCCACGCGTCACCGATCTGCAACTCGAGGATATCATCGATCTCATCTTCACGATCAGAGCCGGCGCCTATTCCTTCGAGGCGGCCAATCCGCGGCACGAGCATGAGTTTCATTTGCTCGAGCGCATCAAGCTGCCGCCGGGAAAAGTTCTGATCCCCGGCGCGATCACGCATTCGAATGTCATGATCGAGCACCCGGAGCTCGTCGCCGACCGCATGCTGCGCTGGGCCAAGGCAGCGGGCGCCGAGAATGTGATCTTCGGCAACGATTGCGGCTTCCAATCGACGGCGGGCAATAGCGAGATTCCCGTCACCGTCGCCTGGGCGAAGCTGCAAGCGCTGGGCGAAGGCTCGCGGCTCGCGTCGAAGCGGCTTTGAAAGGTTGCCGTTTAAACGCGCTCGTCATCACAAGCGGAAGGGAGCGATCCAGAGAACCTCCGGCGACTCTGGATTGCCGCGTTGCCCTTCGACGAGGCTCGGGCGCCTCGCGATGACGAGGCAACGTTCTGCCGTTTTATGGGTGCCTATCCCGCGACCTTGTCGAGCGTGATCGGCAGATCGCGAATACGCTTTCCCGTCGCGTGATAGACCGCATTGGCGATCGCCGCCGCGACGCCGACGATGCCGATCTCGCCAAGGCCCTTGATGCCCATCGGGTTGATCGTGTCGTCGCGCTCGTCGACGAAAATGACCTTGATGTCATGCACGTCGGCGTTCACCGGCACATGATATTCAGCCATGTCCGCATTCATGATGCGGCCGAATTTGTGATCGATCACCGTCTCCTCGTGCAGCGCCATGCCGATGCCGCCGACCACAGCGCCCATGATTTGACTGCTTGCCGTCTTGGTGTTGAGGATGCGACCGGCCGCAACCGCGCTGACGACTCGGGTGACACGGATGATGCCGAGTTCCTCATCGATTTTCACCTCGGCGAATATTGCCGAATGGGTGTTGTGCCCTTTCGACCCATCGTCATGGAAGGTTGTGGCTTTCTCCTGCTCGATGCGGTCGATGGAGCCATGCCGCATCACGTCGGCGATCGACACTGCTTGCGCTGCGTCCTTCTTGCTCTGGAGCTTGCCGCCTCTAAGAGTGACGTCATCCGCTCCCGCCTGTGCCAGCGGCGAATTCGGCATCTGCTGCGCAAGCCGCAACAACTCGCCGCGCACCGCATCAGCCGTCGTTACAATCCCGTTGGCGACCGACGCCGCAATCCACGACCCGCCTTCGACCGGTGATTGCGGAAGGCTCGAATCGCCCAGCCTGATCGTCACGCTGTCGAGCGGCAGGCCCAGCATGTCGGCGGCAACCTGCGCCATGATCGTGTAGGTGCCGGTGCCGATATCGGAGGTCGCACACGAAACCTCGGCATGGCCATTGGAGGAGAGTACGATGCGCACGGCAATCGGCACCTGCAAGGCCTCCCAGATGCCCGTTGCCATGCCCCAACCGACGAGCTCGCTGCCGTCGCGCATCGAGCGCGGCTCGGGATTGCGTTTCGACCAGCCGAACGCTTCCGCGCCTTGGCGATAGCATTCGCGCAAGGCCTTGCTGCTATAGGGGCGATCCGCGTGCTGGTCGCGCTCCGAATAGCAGCGCAGGCGAAGCTCGATCGGGTCGAGCTTCAACGCGACCGCCAGCTCGTCCATGGCGCTTTCGAGCGCATAGACGCTGGTCGCGGCGCTTGGCGCGCGCATGTCGCACGAGGTCGGCAGATCGAGCCGTGCCAGCCGATGCGTGTATTTGGCATGATCGGATTTATAAAGAAGGCCGGACCAGCCGGATTCTTGCCGATAATAATTCTCGTGTTGCGAGGTCACCGAAATCGCGTCATGGGTGATCACATCGACTGCGCCGCTGGCGTTTACCCCGAATTCGAGCCGATGGATCGTCGCGGGCCGATAGCCGATGGCATACATTTGCTGGCGGGTCAGGACGAGACGAACCGAGCGTTTCAGCGCGCGCGCAGCCAATACCGCGAGCGGCGCCTGGAATCCCGGGCGCAGTCCCGAGCCGAACCCGCCGCCCATATAGTGAGAGACGACGCGCAGGTCCTCGGACTTCATGCCGAAGACGCGGCAGAGATAGTCGCGCACGTTCTGCACGCCTTGGGTCTTGTCATAGACCGTGAGCTTGCCGCCATCCTCCCAAATCACCGTGGTCGCATAGAGCTCCATCGGGTTGTGATGCTCGATCGGCGTGGAATATTCGCCCGCGTGACGCATCGTGGCGCCGGCCATGGCCTTTTCGGCATCGCCGCGGGGTTTGGGCGGGGCGAATCCGTCCGCGCCCGGCTCTGCGCTCTGGAACAATTCCGATGCCTCGCGTCGGCGGTGGATGTCGGTGACATGCGCCCCCTTTTCGTATTCAACGCGGACAAGCGACGCCGCAAAGCGCGCGATTTCTGACTCCTCAGCGATCACCATTGCGATCGGTTGGCCGCTGAAACGGATCTTGTCGTCGTAAAGCGGCCGGTAGGGCGATCCCTCTGGCGCGACATCGTCCTTATAGGCGCTGTCGCTATCCGGCAAGGGCGGGCGGTCCTGGTGCGTCAACACGTCGATCACGCCGTCGACACGCAAAGCCTCGGCCGTATCGATCCGCGCTATGCGGCCCTTGGCGATCGTCGAGGTCACGAGATAGGCGTGAGCAAGGTCGGGTGCATTGAACTCGGCCGCATATTTGGCGCCGCCGGTAACTTTCGCGCGACCATCGACGCGAGAGGTGGCGGTTCCGATGTAAGAGGTCATGGCTACCTTCCTCACCGAACTTTCTTGTCGGATTGCACTTGTGGCGTCGCTTGCGCCGCCTGCGCAAGCGCCCGGACGATGCCACGGCGCGCGAGGTCGATCTTGAAAGCGTTGTGTTCGAAGCCTTTCGCGTCGCGCAGCAATAGATCCGCCGCGCGCGTAAAATTGGCCCGGTTGGCCGATTGGCCGCGGAGTACGGCTTCCGCCGCCCGGTCGCGCCACGGCTTATGCGCGACGCCGCCGAGCGCCAGCCGGGCGTCTTTGATCATCTCGCCATCGAGTTCGAGGCCGGCTGCGATCGATACCAGAGCGAATGCGTAGGACAGGCGGTCACGGATCTTAAGGTAGGTGTAATTCGCGGCAAAACCCTGCGCGGGAAGCTCGATCGCCGTGATGATTTCATCGCGATCGAGATTGGCGTCGCGCTCGGGCGTATCCCCTGGCAGCCGGTGAAACTCCGCGAACGGAATGACGCGCCCACCCGCTGGACCCGTCACGTGAACCTTGGCGTCCAGCGCCATGAGCGCCACGCACATATCAGAAGGATGCGTGGCGATGCAGGCCTCACTCGTCCCGAGGATCGCGTGCATGCGGTTATGCCCCGTGATGGCCGAGCAGCCGCTGCCAGGCTCGCGCTTGTTGCAGGGCGTCGCCGTGTCATAGAAGTAGAGGCAACGCGTCCGCTGCAGCAAATTGCCGCCGACCGAGGCCATGTTGCGCAGCTGCTGCGACGCGCCCGCCAGCAAGGCGCTCCCGAGCATCGGGTAGCGCCGCTCGATCAAAGGATGATAGGCGAGATCGGAATTCGGCACGAGCGCCCCGATGCGCAGGCCACCTTCCGCGGTCTCCTCGACTTTGGCAAGCGGCAGCCGCGAAATGTCGATGAGCCGTGTCGGGCGCATGACATCTTTCTTCATCAAATCGATAAGGTTGGTGCCCCCGGCGATGATTTTCGCGGTAGGGTCGGCGGCGATCTGACGTACCGCGTCGGCGACATCCGTCGCCTTTGCATATTGGAAATTGATCATGACCGGGTCATCGCTTGCTGGATGGCCGCGACGATATTGGGATAGGCGCCGCAGCGGCAGATATTGCCGCTCATCAACTCGCGGATCTCGTCGGCTGTTTTTGCCTTGCCTTCGGCAATGAGCCCCGCGGCCGAGCAAATCTGGCCCGACGTACAGTAGCCGCATTGGAAGGCGTCATGATCGATGAAGGCCTGTTGCAGCGGATGGAGCGCGCCATCGGTAGCGAGACCTTCGATGGTGGTGACCTGTGCCCCATCCTTCATGACCGCCAAAGTCAGGCAGGAATTGATCCGGCGGCCGTCGACCAGCACGGTGCAGGCGCCGCACTGGCCGTGATCGCAACCCTTTTTCGTGCCGGTCAGGTCGAGGTGATCGCGCAGCGCGTCGAGCAACGTCGTCCATGGCGCAATTTCGAGCTGCGTCTCGACCCCATTGACGATCAGCGCGACGGGTACTTTATCCGGCGTCGGAATGGGCGCGGCGGATGGCCGCGCAGTTTTGCTGTTTCGTGCCATTTGCGTTCTCCACCATGCCCGCAGATCAATAGCATTTCAGGTTCAGGCGGTACGTTCTTGGCCGCTCTTGCCGGCTTTTGTTGAGTATTGCGGTTGTTAAATTTTCAGCCGTGCCGATGGTTCCGCACCGCGCGCC
>CAYMNX010000042.1:0-4098 GCA_964391905.1 uncultured Rhizobiaceae bacterium | reverse complement strand
AACTCGACGCGCAAGTGGCGCAGCTGGTTCAGGCGATGGCAACCTACTCGACCAACAATCCCGGCTTTGATCCGACCGTTGCTACGACGGCGCCGAACGATCCGACCCTTCAGAACACCATTGCTGCCTCATGGCATGCATGAGAACGCGATGCCGTTTTGCTGAACGACGCGCGCCGTCCAGGCGCCATGCAGTTCTGGTCTAGCGTTTTAACTCTTCCTCGCCGTCGCGGATGTGATCGTGTCCGCCGATGCGGCCGGGCCGCCAATAGCCTTCGGCGTAGATCTGCTCGCGCGTCATGCCGCGGGCGAGGAGCGATTGGCGCTGCGCGCGCACATTGCTGGTCTCGCCGAGGATGTAGGCAAAGCCCTGGCCGGGCGGCAGCGCGAAGGCGGCAAGAGCGTCCAATAAGATCGTGCTCGGCCCCGGTGCGACGGCGCGCTGCCGCCATTCGAGGCTGACCTGGGCTTGGGCGCTGAGCGGCTGCTGGTCATCGCTGCCGCCGATCTCGAGAAAGATGTAGGCCCTGGCCTGCGTCGGCAGCGCCTCTGCCATCGCGAAGATCGCCGGCAACGCGGTCTCATCGCCGGTGAAGAGATGCCAGGCGGCATCGGGGGCGATCGTCATCCGGCCGCGCGGCCCGTTGACGAGCAAAGCATCGCCTGGCTTCGCTTCGAGCGCCCAGCGCGTGCCTGGCGTCTCATGCCCGTGAAGGACGAAATCGATGTCGATCAGCCCTGTTTGCGGATCGAAGCGCCGGATCGTGTAATGGCGCCGCGCCGGCTCGGCGCCGTTCTGCGCGATGTTGAGCACGAGCTCTTGGCCGGGGCGGGGGGTGAACTCCTTCAACCCATCGCCGGTCAGCTGGACGCGACGCATCCGCGGCGTGATCTGACGGGCCGCCACCACGCGAAGCGCCCATTCGCGGCCGCGCCGCGCCGCAAGAATGGCGGGGTCGAGACCGGGCCGAGCTCCAATTCCAGAGCTGGCGCCTTGTGGATTGGAACTTGTCGGCGTGTCATCCATTTTTCCCTCCATGCATGTTGAGGGATATATCTTAAGATATATTTTTGGTCAAGCTGTCCGTTAAGATCGCTAGGCGGCAACGGTCACCTGGAAAGCGGGCATCACTTCCCGCGCAAAAAGATTGACCGAATTGATCACGCGCTCGACCGGCATGTCGCCGAAAAAGAAGCGGCCCATCACGTAATTGATTTCCGTCGCGGCAATGATCCGCTCGAGCTTGCGGCGCACGGTCTCGGGCGCGCCCACGACCGCCACCTCGCGCGCGACCGCCTGATCATAGGTGCCGGGGAAATGCAGCGGCAGCGTGCCGTAGCGGCGATAGAGCTCGGCGACGCTGTTGAACCAGATCTCATAGGCGCGCCGCGCCGTCTCTTCGGCCTTGGCATCGGTCTCGGCGATATGGATATGGCGGGTGGTGCCGAGCTTCGTCGTGATCGGGATATCGCCATGGGCCTCGTGCCATTCCATGCGGTAGCGCTCGACCGCGGCGCGGATCGCCGAACTTGGCCCGTTCATCACCGGGTTGATCCGGTTCCTTGCCACCCAGCTCGCCGATTGCGGACGCGTGACGCCGTACCAGAGCGGCGGATGCGGCTTCTGCACCGTGCGCAATACGATTGGCACGTCGGTATAGCTGTAATATTTGCCGTCGAAGTCGAGCACCTCCTGGGTCATGCCGTTGAGCAGCACCTGAAGGGCTTCGGGAAAGCGCTTACGCGCCTCGAGATGATTGATGCCGAAACAGCCGAGCTCGTAAGGGGACAGGCCGCGGCCGATCCCGATCTCGAGCCGGCCTTCGCTCAGCTGGTCGAGCATGCAGATCTCCTCGATCAGCCGCAGCGGCTCGTGAACCGGCAGCACATAGACCATCGGTCCCATGCGCAGCCGGCGCGTGCGTTGCGCGATGGCCGAGAGAAAGACGCCGGGCGACGGCGCCATGCCGAGGGTGGTGCCGTGATGCTCGGCGAGATGATAAGCGTGAAGGCCGACCGCATCGTAGGTTTCGATCAGGCGCAGCCGGTTCGCATAAGTCGCGCCGATCGGAAAATCGCCGCGGTCGAGATGGTCGAAGACTCCGAAATCGACATTCATGTCGGGTACCGCCGATGCTGCTTTCCCATTTCGACCCTCTCGGAGATCAGAGCGGCAAGCCTTCGACGACGACCTTCTGCTCCCAATAATCCCAAAGCAGCTTCGCGCCCCAATTACCGCGCCGCTGCGCCTTCAGCTGCTCCCAGATCGCGGGCGGGAAGGGCTTGGCGCCGCCCAGCGCCTCGGCGTCGATCTGGTATTGCGCGTTCTCTTCGATGAAGGTGCAGGCGGCGAGCGCCGTCTCCGCCGTCTCGCCGACCACCACCGATCCATGGCCGCGCATCTGACACGCGACATGCTTGCCGAGCGTCTGCGACAGCGCGACCGCCGCGGCATCGTCGAGCACCATGCGCGGGTCGTCCCAGGTCGGGATGCCATCGAGGAGAATGCTGCCCTGGGTAAAGACCGGCACGATGTCGCGGCCGGCAATGCCCAAAAGCGTCGAGGCGCGCGCATGCAAATGGGCAACGCAGCCGATCTCGGGCCGGTCCTTGTGGATTTGCGTGTGGATGCGCCACTCGGCTGGAATCTGCATCGGCCGATCGCCACCCGGATGGTAGAGAATGGCGCCGCCCAGCGTGAAGACGAAGATCTGGTCGATGCGCACCGCCGTCTTCTCCGATCCGGCGCCTGGCGTCATCAGAACGATATCGCTGTCCGGAACGCGAATCGAGATGTGGCCGTAGAGACCGATCGAGCCCTGCATGCCGACGACGCGGCACATGACCGCCAATTTGCGGCGCAACGCCCATTCCTCGTCCGAGATGCGGCGCTTTTCGGTGACTTCAGCCATGATATTCCTCTCCCGCCTCTTGCCCCTTGACTCGGCTTGGTCCTCAACCCCGACGCGACGGCGTTTCCTTCGCGTAGCTTCTTCGGCGCGGCGACGATAGCATAGGCGCGCGCGATCATCATCGCTTTGGCTGCTGCAAGGAGTGGTATGAACGATATTCGCTTTGTCTTGTTGGTGGGGGCCACCATGTCGCTGCTCGGCGGCTGCACGTCGAAGCCGGTCCTGCTCAATGCCTCGGAAGAAGGCGTGATGGTCCGTTACGATCCAACCGCGGTGACACCGGACGAGGCAGCGGCCGCGGCGCAAGCCTCTTGCGCAAAATATGGGCGCAATGCGGTGCCGCAGAATACCGCTCTGACCGGCGAAGCTTTTACAAGCTTTTCTTGCGTGAAATAATTCGCCATCGAGCGACTCATGCGATGAGCGCGTCACGACATCAGATTTCCCCGGAAGCGACAAAAAATCTCCGGAATTGCCCCGCCCGATACGCCGCTTTGTTCATGGCCCCCGAGGTGATAGATGATGACGATCAATCTTGTGATACTGCCGCCGCTGGTGGCGCTGATTTGCGGCATCCTGATCCTGCTGGTGCCGCGCCTCCTCAATTACATTGTCGCCATCTATCTCATCGTCATCGGCGCGGCGGGCCTCTGGCCGCATCTGACGCGATGAGCGATGCTATTTCGGGCGCGGCTGCGTCAGCGCATAGAGCGCGACCGCGGCCGCGTTCGAAACGTTGAGCGAAGCGAGCGCGCCGCGGGTCGGGAGACGCGCCAAGAAATCGCATGTCTCGCGCACCAGTCGGCGCAGCCCCGCACCCTCCGCGCCGAGCACGAGCGCGATGCGCGGCGGCAGGTCGAGCGCGGTGAGGCTTTCCGGCGCTTCGCTGTCGAGCCCGACGCACCAGAACCCTTCCTCTTTGACGCGCTCGAGCGCGCGCGCCAGATTCGTCACGCGGACGAGCGGCACGGCTTCGAGCGCGCCCGAGGCAGCTTTGGCAACCGTGCCGGTGACGGGCGGCGCGCCATGCTCCGGCAGGATCACCGCGAGCGCCGCGAAAGCGGCGGCCGAGCGCAGGATCGCTCCGACATTGTGCGGGTCCGTAACTTGATCGAGCAGGACGAGGAGATGCGGCGCGCCTTCGGTTGGGACCGCGGCGAGCACGGCGTCGAGATCGACCTCGTCGA
>CAYMNX010000041.1:0-4506 GCA_964391905.1 uncultured Rhizobiaceae bacterium | reverse complement strand
ATCGCAATCGGAGTTTTACCCATGGCGCAAATCGTTTCGGTGATCGCCTCGACCCACAACCCGCGCATCTTCTGGAATCGCGACCAGGCCGATCCCGCCGATATGGAGACGCTCTACGCCACCTTCGGCGAAGTGCGCCGCATGCTCGCCGAGACCAGGCCCGATCTCATCGTCGGCGTCGCCAACGACCATCTCGACAATTTCTTTTTCGACAATCTGCCGACCTTCGCGATCGGCACGGGCGAGATCGCCGAGGGGCCGTTCTGGTACGAGACCGACGTCATGAACCTGCCGCGCTACCGCGCCAGGGTCCATCAGGGGCTGGCGCAGTTCCTGCTGCGCGACGGCATCGAGCAGGGCATCCAGTTCTCGCAAGTGCACGACTTCAGGATCGACCATGCCTTCACCGTGCCCTTCTCCTTCGTGCGGCCGGAAGAGGATTTGCCGATCGTGCCGATCATGACCAACGCCTTCGGCTATCCGATCCCGCCGAACCATCGCTGGTACGAGCTCGGCCGGTTCCTGCGCCGCGGGATCGAAGCCTGGCCCGGCGCCGAGCTCGTCGCCGTCGTCGGCTACTTCAACCTCACCGTCGAGGTCGGCGGCCCGAAGATGGGCAACTACAATTTCGACCTGCAGCGCTGGATTCTGGAGCAGATGAAGCTCGGCCATCGCGACGAGATCTTGAAGACGCTGACCGTGCCGCGCCTCATCGAGGAGGGCAATTCGACTGCCGAGTTCCTCAATTATGTGACGATCCTCGGCGTCGTCGAGGACCGGCCGCCGGCCTTCATCCAACACAAGCCGGTCAGGGGCGTCGGCACCTGTCCCGTCGCCTTCTGGAACCTGACATGAGGCCAAGCCCCGTGACGAGAACCTTCGCGAAATTCACGTTCCTTGCGCTTGCGGCCGTGCTCCCCGCGGGTGCGCCGGCGCAGGCCGAACCGTTCAAGCTCATCGTCACCGAGACGCAAACCCCGTTGGTGCCGAATTCGGTCGCCGACCTCGCGATCAAGCTCGGCTCTTACAAGAAGGCCGGCGTCGACGTCGCGCTCGTGCGTGTCCAGCAAACGCCGTCGGCGGTCGCGGCGCTACGCGCGGGCGAGGGCGATATGGCGAATATCGCGATCGATACGGCGCTGCAGCTCGTCAGCCGCGATCAGATGAAACTGAAAGGCGTGATCTCACCGGATAAGGCGCTGCCTTTCCTCATCACGGCGAAGAAGAGCATCGCGACGCCGCAAGACCTCGCCGGGAAGAGCTTCGGCGTCGCCCGCATCGGCAGCGCCGATTACGCGCTGAGCCGCGTCGTGTTGGGCAAGCTCGGCGTTCCCGTCGACAAGCTGCAATATCTCGCGGTCGGTCAGCCGCCGGTTCGCGCCCAGGCGCTGGCGGCGGGCCAGATCGACGCGACCGCCGTGTCGGTCGGCGTGTGGACCACCTTGCCGGACAAGAGCGCGCTGACCGTTCTCGTCGATCAACAGAATTTTTATCGCCTCGCGCCTTTCGTCTCGAAGCTCAACGTCGTCACCGACGAGGTTGCGAAGACCAAGGCCAAGGAGATCGCCGGCGTCGTGCGCGGCATCATTCTCGCCTCGCGCGATTTCGCCAAGGATCCGAAGCTCTGGGTCGATGCGATGGCCGCGGCGCGGCCCGATGTGAAGCGTGCCGATCTCGAGACCTTGGCCGAGGCCTATAAGAAGAGCTGGAGCGTCAATGGCGGGCTCAACCTCGACGAGGTCAAGTTCACCATCGACACCACCTATGAGAGCCCGGACTTCAAGGATGCGCGCCGGGTCGCGCCGAGCGAATGGATCGATACGAGCTTCATTGACGTCGCGCTGAAGGATCTCGGTACCGAGCACGGCTCGGACGAGACGGGACGATGACGGCCGAGCTCGCGCTCTCCCCGTCGCGGCAAGGCCGCGCCCCGATCGGCGACGGCAGCGGCATCATCGTGCGCAACGTCTCGAAATCGTTCCGGCGCGCCAAGGAAAGCACGGGGGTTCAGGCCCTCCTGCACGTCTCGCTCGACATCAAGCCAAATACCTTCGTCACGCTGGTCGGCCCCTCGGGTTGCGGCAAGACGACCTTGCTGCGCATGCTCAACGGCCTCATCGAGCCCGATAGCGGCGAGATCCTGGTCGGCGGCGCGCCGCCGCAGCCGGGCCCGCATATGGGCTTCGTGTTCCAGTCCTTTCGCCTCATGCCGTGGCGCACGATCCGCGACAATGTCTCTTTTCCGGTCGAGCTCGACGGCATGGATGCGAAGGAGCGCAGCGCGCGCGCCGATTACTATCTCGACATGGTCGGCTTGAAGCGCTTTGCCGATTCCTATCCCAACGAATTGTCGGGCGGGATGAAGCAGCGCGCGGCGCTCGCGCGCGCCTTGATCGCCGAGCCGCATTACCTCTTGATGGACGAGCCCTTCGCGAGCCTCGATGCGCAGACGCGCGAATTCATGCAGCTCGAGCTGATGAAGATCTGGGAAAGGCGCAAGAGCATCGTCGTCTTCGTCACCCACAGCGTCGATGAGGCGGTGCTGCTCTCGGATCAGATCGTGCTGCTGCGGCCGCGGCCTGGCCAGGTGGCGGAAGTGCTGCAGGTCGATCTGCCGCATCCGCGCTTCGACTATGACGCGCGCGAGCGGCACGAGTTCGTCGCGCTTCGCCATCATCTCTGGGAGCGGATCAAGGCGATGGTCGCCGCCGATCCGCAATCGGAATTCTATATGCGCGCGACCAAGCCCGATGCAGCCAAAGGCGCGCGGGATTGAACGCCCAGATCGCTCGCGGCAAGAACGGCGTCGTCGCCACGGGCCATGAGGCGGCGAGCGAGGCGGCGATCGCGGTGCTCCGCGAGGGCGGCAACGCCGTCGATGCTTCGATCGCCGCCGCGCTGGTGCTCGCGGTCGTCTGTCCTTACGCGACCTCGTTGGGCGGCGATCTTTATGCGCTCGTCTACGATCCCAGGACCGGCACGACATCCGGCTTGAATGCCACCGGCTGTTCACCGCGAGCGGCAAGCCGGGAGCGCTTTGCCGATGGCATTCCCGCCAATGGTCCGCTTTCGGCGACCGTGCCCGGCCTGTTGCGCGGGCTCGAGGATTTGCGCCAGCGCTTCGGCAGCCGCGATCTCGCAACGCTGCTGCAACCGGCGATCCGGCTCGCCGCCGAAGGCTTCCCCGTGCATCGCCAGCTCGCCGCCAACACCGCCGATCGCACCGCGCTGCTGGCGAAAGACAAGGCGGCGGCCGCGCTCTTTCTGCCCGGCGGCAAGCCGCTCGAAGAAGGCGCGCTTTTCGTGCAGCCGGCGCTCGCCGCGGTCTTGCGCGAAATTGCCGCGAGCGGCGTCGATGCGTTTTATCGCGGCGCGATTGCCGCGCGCATGGCGGCGGCGAGTAAGGATGTCGGCGGACTCTTCACCGTCGCGGATTTCGCCGCTCACGCCTCGCTGTGGCAAGCGCCGATCGCGGCCTCGTTCTACGGGCACGCGGTCCTGACCATGCCGCCCAATTCCTATGGCGCGACCTTGCTCTATCAGCTGCTCGCGCTCGAAGCCGGGACCATCGCTGCGGTCGATCCGAACAGTGCGGACTTCGTCCTCCAAGGCTATGCGGCGCGGCGCCAAGCCTATCGCCAGGCGGCGGCGCTGATCGCCGATCCGCGCCTCGCCGAAGAAAAGCTGCGCCTGGCGCTCGCCGAGGCGATTGCGGCGCCGGGCAAGCCGGCCGCGGCGGCAACGCCGCTGCCCGCGGAAGCGCGCGACCGCTGCACCACTTGCGCCGTGGTGATCGATCAGGGTGGCATGGCCGTGTCCTTGATCGAGAGCGTCTCGGCGCCGTACGGCGCGGGCGTGGTGCTCGACGGCACCGGCATTCTGCTCAACAATCGCATGGCGGGCTTCAGCAATGATCCGGCGAGCGCCAATGGCGTCGCGCCAGAAAAGCGCCCGGCCAATACGCTCGCGCCGTGCCTTGTCATGAAAGAGGGGCGGCTCGTGATGAGCCTCGGCACGCCGGGCACGGTGGGCCAAACCTGCACGCTGGCGCAATTCTTGGCGCGCGTCCTCGCCTGCGGCGAGGACCCCGCCGAAGCGGTGGCGGCGCCGCGCTGGTCGGTCGATTTCCAGGGCAAGCTCGTGGTCGAAGAGGCAATGGACGCGGGCCTGCGCGCTTCGGTCTTGGCACGCAACCCCGAGGCCAAGGCAATGCGCACCGGCTGGATCAGCTTCGGCTCGTTGAAGCTCGCGATGATCGCCGGCGATGAATTTCGCGGCGTCGCCGACCGGCGCCGCGCCGCGACGACGCTCGCCTGGTAGCGGCCATGCCGAACAACGCTCCCCGTATAAGCGCTGCTTATCGACGTATTCGTAATTCCGTTTTGCGTCGGCACTTGCCCATCAATAGCATCGATGCGTGGCGTGACGAATATTGAGCAAAGGAGATCTTGATGCGTAACGGCTACCGGGTCATCGACGTGGACAGCCATGTCACGCCGTCGCTCG
>CAYMNX010000040.1:0-3358 GCA_964391905.1 uncultured Rhizobiaceae bacterium | reverse complement strand
CGAGGAGCGCCAGGTCGCGGCGAGCCGCTTTCTCGTCGCCTCGATCTTCGGCCAGATGTTCGGCGCCACCGTCTCGGGCGTGATCGCCGCCTATTTCGGCTGGCGCGCGAGCTTCTGGACGGTCGCGGTGATTACGGGCCTCTCCTGGATCGTCGTCTTCCGCTTCCTTCCCAGCAAAGGCGATCCGACGCGCCCCTTGACCCTGCGCGGCGCGATTGAGGGCTATCGCAAGGTCCTCGCCAACCGGGCCTCGCTCATCGTCTTCGCCGCAGTGATGGGCGAGGGCGCGTTCTTCTTCTGCGTCTTCCCGTTCGTCGGCGCGATGCTGATCGAGCGCGGTTCGGGCGGCCCAGTCGCGGCCGGCGTGGCGCTCGCCGGCTTTGCCGTCGGCGGCGTCGTCTACGGCGCGGTCGTGCGCATGATGATCGCGAGCCTTGGGCAATGGAACATGATGCGGGTCGGCGGCGTCATGGCGGGGCTCGCCTATCTCATCATCGCGGCACCGCTCGGGCCCTTGGGCATCGCGCCGCTCTTCATGGTCGCGGGCTTCGGCTTCTACATGATGCACAACACGCTGCAGACGCGCGCGACCGAATTGGCGCCGACCGCGCGGGGCTCGACCTTCGCCCTGTTCTCGGCGGCGCTCTTTCTCGGCCAGGGCGTCGGGCCGGTCTTTGCCGGCTTCGTTACGAACATCGCCGGATTTTCGGCGCTCTTCATCCTTGTCGGCGTGCTCGTCTGCGCGCTCGGGCTCCTCGCCGTGCATTTCATCAAGCGCAGCACTTAAAGCATTGGCCGCATCGCCGCCGGCGCTCGCTCTTTTCCCTGGCATTCACGCGCGACATGGTTGATCCTCCCTTTCAGCCGGACAAAAGGCATGAGAGGGGGAGGCATGAAGACAATGCGCGTTCTTGCGGCCGCGGCGGCGATCGTCGCGATCGGCCATGCGGCATCGAGCGCCGAGCTGCCCAAGATTCGCCTCGGCTGGGTGGTGGCGCCCGGCTCGACCGCGGCGCTGCTGATGATGAAGCCCGATTCCTCCGTGCATCGCGGCGTCACCTATTCGTTCGAGCCGATGCATTTCGTCTCGAGCTCGGTGGAGCTGGTACCGCTCGCCAGCGGCCAGGTCGACATCATCGACATTTCCTATTCCGCGATCGGCGCGGCGATCGAGAACGCGCATCTCGACGATCTGCGGATTGTCGCCGACGAAATCCAGAACGGCATCGACGGTCATGAGAATGGCAGCGGCTTTCTCGTGCTGAAGGACGGCCCGATCAAGACCTTCGACGATTTGAAGGGCAAGGTCGTCGCCGTGCTGACGATCGGCAGCGCCACCGATATGCAGGCGCGCGTCATGTTGCGTCGCCACGGCCTCGAAGCAAGCCGCGATTACAGCATCATCGAAGCGCAGTTCCCCAATATGAAAAGCCTGCTGGTCGAAGGGAAGGCGGCGATGGTGGCGATCGCGCCGCCCTTTGCCTTCGATCCCGAGCTGCGCGCCAAGAGCCGCATGTTCTTCACCGAGACCGATGCGATGGGGCCGACGCAGCTTCTCGCGCTGGCCGCGCGTAAGTCCTTCATCGAGAAGAACCGCGCCGTCCTGGTCGACTTCATGGAGGACGTCATCCGCACGGCGCGGTGGTTCGTCGATCCCGGGAATCACGAAGCCGCGATCGCGCTCGCCGCGGCGCTGACGAAGCAGCCGCCGGCGCAGCTCGAGCGGCTGTTCACCAAGGGTGACAATTATCGCGATCCCAATGCCGAGCCGAATCTCGCATCGATGCAACACAGCCTCGATCTGCAGCACGACATCGGCATACAGAAGACGAAGATCGAGGTGAGCCGCTTTGCCGATTTGAGCCTCGTCCACGAGGCGGCCGCGCGACTCAAATGATCGGGTGGACCGCGCCGCGGCAGCGGCGTAGGCTCGGCGCGTCGCATACGCCAAGGGAGGGTAGTCATGGCCGAAGGCTTCTTCTCGAATCCGGGCGAGCTCGCCTCGCGCTTCCTCAACGTCGATTCGACGCCCTGGATCGACAGCGGGCCGGGCAACAAGATGAAGGTGCTCTATTACAACGATAAGACCGAGATGCTGACGCTGCTCACCCGGCTCGAGCCCGGCGCCGGCATCCCCGCGCATATGCATGAGGACCTCGAGCAGACCTATGTGCTCGAAGGCTCGCTCGTCGATCACGAAGGCGAATGCACCGCCGGCAATTTCGTCGTCCGCGCCAAGGGCAGCCGCCATGCGCCGACCGCGCCCAAGGGCTGCACCATGCTGGTCTTCTTCATGAAGCCGACGGCGCACCTCAAGAAGCAGCTGAAGCTGGGGTAGACCTCTCAACAACAAGAACTACATTATCGAATACCGTTTTGCACTTGCCCCGAACGGATGGGACGAGGTGGGCTCTCTAACGCCGCTTTGGGTGATTTCCGCCGTCGGCTTTGCGATTGCCATGTCGATGACGCCGGGTCCCAACAACATCATGGTGGCGTCCTCGGGAGCGATGTTCGGCTTCACGCGGACGCTGCCTCATATCCTCGGCGTGGTGCTCGGATTCACGGTGATGTTTCTCTCGGTGGGACTTGGCGCGAGCGAAGCTCTTGTCGGACATCCGGAAGTCCTGAGCATCCTTACCTGGGTGGGCGCCGCCTATCTCATCTGGCTCGCCGTGCAGATGATCGGGTCCGAGCCCGCTTTGCCCGAAAAAGGCGCCGTCTCGACCGGTCGTGCGGGCGGGCGGCAACGCCCCATGACCTTCATCGAGGCCGCTTTGTTTCAATGGGTCAACCCTAAGGCTTGGGTTGCGGTGTTGAGCGCGGTGACGACCTACGCCGTCGCGAATGGCAAAGTCGCCATCGTCCAGGTTATCTGGTTGGCGCTGAGCTTTCTCGTCTTCAGCTTTGTTGCGACGGCGCTCTGGACCGCGCTCGGCGTCGGGGTCGCGAAGTTTCTCCGCACGCGGCAGCGAATTCGCCTCTTCAACATCGCGATGGCGGTGCTTCTGCTGGCGTCGCTTGTCACGCTCTTCGTCTAGATAGGCTCAGATCCCGACCCGGAACCGCGTCATGACCACGATGGTCGTGAGCTGGAGCACCGCCTCGAGCGCCGTCACGGCGAGGTAGACGCGCATCAGCTTCTGCACGAGGGCCATGTTGGGGTCGGGCTTGCGCGTCTCCCACAGCACCCAGAGATTGACCGGCGCGAGGATAACGATGCCGAAGAACGCCATCACGATGACAAGCGCGAGCGCGGCCTCGACCCAATAAAAGCCGGGATAGGGTATGTCGAGGTAGCCAAGCCGGCGCGCGAGCTCCCACCCGGCGGTCGGCGTCACGGTCGCCAGCATGGGGA
>CAYMNX010000039.1:0-3084 GCA_964391905.1 uncultured Rhizobiaceae bacterium | reverse complement strand
GGGGACGACCGGGCGCCTCTACCTGCCGCGCGACGTCAGCGCGGCTTCGAGCAACGATCCGGCAGAGGCGATGTCGATACCGGCGGCGCAGGGCGAGGTCGTCCTGGTCGTCGAGGACAATGAAGGCCTGCGGCGCGTGGTGATGCGCCAGCTCGCCGAGCTCGGCTATCGCGCGGTCGAAGCCGAAGACGCCGCCACGGCGCTTGCCCTGCTCAAGACCGAAAAGATCGACCTGCTTTTCACCGACATCGTCATGCCCGGCGGGGTCGACGGCGTGAAGCTCGCGCGCCTCGCGATCGACGGCTGGCCGCGGGTCAAAGTGGTTCTCACATCGGGCTTTCCGGGCGCGAGCATCAACGGCAACCTCGGCCCCCTCGCCGCTTCCGCCCGGCTCTTGAGCAAGCCCTACCGCAAGGACGAGCTCGCGCGCGCCTTGTGCGACGCGCTCAACGGCGCGCGCCGCGAGATCTGAGCTTCGAGCCCGCAGGGGGCGCTCAGCACGGCCACGTCACGACCGGACCGGTGGGGGCGATGAGCTCCGCGCCATCGGCCCGTGCCGAATTGATGCCGCGATCGAGCGGCGCCCATTGCAGCAGGTCGTTGGGCGCGGGCGCGAGCAGCGCCAAAGGCCCGCTCGTTTCCGCGTCGGGATCGAGCCAGCGCGCGAAGCTCTCCCGCCCCAGCACCACCGGCATGCGGTGATGAAACGCGCGCAGGAAATCATTCGTTTCGGTGGTGATGATCGTGAAGCTGTCGGTCGCGGCGGCGGGATCGTGACGCGGCCCCCACCGCTCCCAAATCCCGGCAAAGGCAAAGCTCGCGCCATCGCGCCGCGTGACAAGATAAGGCTGTTTCGATGGATCGCCCTCGCGCCATTGATAGTAGCCGTCGGCTGGCACGAGACAGCGGCGGCGTTGAAAGGCAGCGCGAAAGGCGGGCTTTTCGAGCACGGTCTCGGCGCGCGCATTGATGAGCGGCGGCCCGGCCTTCGGGTCGTCGGCCCAAGCCGGGATGAGGCCCCAGCGCAAATTCCGGATGGTGCGCTCGCCCCGCGGCTCGCGGCGCTGGCGCACCACCGGCGCTTCCTGGGTCGGCGCGATGTTGTAGCGCGCGGCGAGATTGGGACGCTCGACGAAATCGAACAGCGCGCGCAACTCCGCCTCGGTCGCCTTCAGAAGATACCGTCCACACATCGCCTTTCGACCTGCCTCTCGCTATCTTATCGAGATGAGTACCGATTTGCGCGCCTTGCTCGACATCGCTCGCCGCGCCGCGCTCACCGCCAGCGCTGCCATAGTCGAGGTCTATGCGCAAGCTTTCGAAGTGCGGAAGAAAGCCGATGCCTCGCCCGTCACCGAAGCGGATGAGCGCGCCGAGCGCCTCATCGTCGCGGCGCTCACCGCGGCCGCACCGGCGATTCCCGTGATTGCCGAGGAGCTGGCCGCGGCGCAAGGCTTGCCGGCGCCGCCGCCGCGCTTCTGGCTCGTCGACCCGGTCGACGGCACCAAGGAATTTGTCGCGAGGAACGGCGAGTTCTCGGTCAATATCGGGCTCATCGAGGAGGGACGGCCGGTGCTGGGCGTGATCCACGTGCCGGTCGGGAACATCACCTATGCCGCGGCGGGACCCGGAACGGCGACACGCCAAGCGCCGGGAGCGCCGCCGATTCCGATCGCGGCGCGGCCCGTGCCGGCAACCGGCCCGATCGTCGCGCATAGCCGCTCGCATGCGGACAGCAAGCGTCTCGCCGCCTATCTCGCGACGTTGCCGGCGCCGCAGACGCGGATCTGCGGCAGCGCCATCAAGTTCTGCCTTCTCGCCGAAGGATCGGCCGATCTCTACCCGCGCTTCGGCACGACCATGGAATGGGATACCGCAGCCGGTCAGGCGATTCTCGAGGCGGCGGGCGGCAGCGTCACCACCTTCGACGGCGCGCCGCTGCGCTATGGCAAGGCGGACTTTCGCAATCCCGATTTCATCGCGCGGGGAAGGCGCTAGGCGAAGCCAAGCTGCGCCACTGCAGCGCGAGAGCCGCGCAACGCGAATCAGCTTTGCGCCGCGCCGACTGTATCCGCCATGTTCGCGTGACGCGCACCCAGCGCTTTTTCGGGGCCGATGGTGCTGTCCCGCGCCGTCTGATGCTCGATTTCGGCATTCGTCTGCGCGCCGAGAAGGACGATCACCGTCGAGATCCACATCCATGTCAGAAACGCGATAGCGGCGCCGATCGTGCCATAGGTCACGTCATACTGGCCGAAATTCGCCGCGTACCAGGAAAAGAGCGCCGACGCCACCAGCCACAGAGCCGAGGCGAGAACGCTTCCCCAAGATACCCACCGCCACTTCGCCCAATGGCGGCTCGGGCCGAAGCGATAGAGGATGGCGAAGGCGAGAGCCGCCATGACGAGCAGCAGCGGCCAGCGCAGCAGCGAAACGATCAACGCGGTTTGTTGCTCGAGGCCGATGAAACGTAGGAGGAGCGGCACGACCACCGTTGCAGCCAAGGCAAGCAACATGAAAGCAAGCGTCCCCAAGGTGAAGGCGAGCGCGACCGCGGTGAGCTTGATGAAGCCGCGCTTTTCCGTTTCCTCATAGACGACGTTCAGGGCGTCGAGCAGCGCCTTCATGCCCGAGCTCGCGCTCCACAGCGAGACCAAGAGCCCGACGAAGAAGGTGATGCCGAGGGTGCTGCCGCGATGCTCGGTCAGCCGCTTGATCTGGTCGCCGAGCAGCTGCAGCGCGTCGCGCGGCAAAAGCGTCGACATGCTCTGGAGACCGCCCTCGATGCTCGAGGGATCGGCAAAAATGCCGTAGAGCGCGACGAGCGCGGCCAGCGCGGGAAAAATCGCGAGCAGCGCATAGTAGGTGACGCCGGCGGCGACCAGGAGAATGCGATGTGAGGAAATCGCGCCGTAGATCCGCCACGCGATATCCTTCCACCCCTTGGCCGGAATGGCCGCGGGCCTCGTGGCGGCCCGGCCGCGGCCGTCATCGGCGGAATCGACTCGCGTCTGCCTGCCGGCGGCCAGGGATATCGCGTCGCGATCCCTGATGATCTGCCGGGTCCGGAGCGCGACGAGGGTC
>CAYMNX010000038.1:0-7724 GCA_964391905.1 uncultured Rhizobiaceae bacterium | reverse complement strand
TCCAATTAACTAAAAATTTATGCTGCCCTTGATCCAGCAAGATTGGAGGGCAGCACCATGGATGCCGATACAGCGAATTTCCTTCACCCGCGACAACGCATTATCCCCGTCATCCGCCAAGAACGTCAGCAGCCGGCCCGCACGGCGCGGCGGTTGTGGACACGTATCTTCCGGCGCAAGGAGATCACGACGTTTCACCGCTGTCTCGCCGTTCACATGCATTTCGCGGCGCGGCGCGGGCTTTTCCAATAAGCCCGCCATAACCCTTCGGCCACCCGCAAGCGCCATGTATTCCCTGCGCAAAGCCTATCGGATACCGCGGCGAGAGAAACCCGCGGCAGAGCGCCGGCACACCTCGCCGGCGATCGCGAGCGACGCGAACGGGGATGAGCCGCGAGAGCAGTCACCATCGCTTCGGCCTATACCCAGCCACCCGGAGCGGTGGCGCCGTGACCCGAACCAGGAGTGAGCAAGATGGATTTCGAGATCTTCATTCTCCTTGTGTTGTTGTCGACGCATCTCTTGGCCTTTTGGACAGGGTGGGCGATCCGCGATCTCAATGATCGCGAGAATGCGCGCAGTGGCATGAACCGTTCGGATCAGCAGCCGCATCGCCCAGCCTTTTTTAATCTAAAGCCTCGTTAAACCCGGGAGCGCGCTTCCCCTCGCGATAGCTGAGCGGCGCTTTCCGCCGTCACCATCGGGCGTGCCAATTGCCCCGGCGCGCCTTATTCTCGGCTCCCGCGCTTCGGACGGGATGGGGCCGATTCTGATCAATCGTCATTTCGCGATCGTCACGGCCATCATCATGGCCGTCATCATCTATGGCTCGCTCTACCCGTTCGCATTTCACATACCCGCGAGCGCGACCGGTCCGGTTCATGCGCTTTTGGCGACATGGGCCAACAAGCCGGGCCGCGGCGATTTCATTTCGAATATCCTCCTCTATATGCCGCTGGGATATTTCGGGGTCCTTGCCGCCGGCGAACGGAGCTCGCGCTCGCTGCGGCCGATCGTGGTCACTCTGATCGGCGCCACGCTCAGCCTCGCCATGGAGCTGACGCAATATTACGACGCCGCACGCGACAGCACGCTGACCGATTTCTACGCGAACACACTCGGAACGCTGCTCGGCGCGATTGGCGGAATGCTCATCGGCGGCCGGCTCCGCTCGCCGGTGCTCCGCAGATTGGTCGAAAACCGCGAGGCGGCGTTGCTTCTCGCGGGCTGGCTCGGCTATCGCCTCTTTCCCTATGTGCCCGCCATCGATCTGCATAAATATTGGGACGCGCTGAAGCCGGTCGTTCTTTATCCAAGCCTCGGCGCCTATGACCTTTGCCGCCATGCCGCGACATGGCTCGCGGTCTATGCGTTGTTTACGGCGACGTTCAGGAATCTGCGCCCGACCCCGCTTCTCCTTCCCTTCATCGCCGCCGTGATCAGCGCCGAGATCTTGATCGTCGGCAAGGTGCTGAGCGTTGCCGAGCTCGCCGGCGCCGCCCTCGCCTTTTGCCTATGGCTGCTGCTCGGCATCGTCCCGCGCGGGCGCCTGGTCATCGTCTGCCTTTGCTTCACCGCGATGGTTGTCGCGCAGCGGCTCGAGCCCTTCCAGTTCAGCCATGTCGCCGGCCATTTCGGCTGGATCCCTTTCTACAGCTTCATGCAGGGCTCGATCGGCGTCGATGTCCAATCCTTCTTCGAGAAGTTCTTCTTTTACGGCACGCTGATCTGGCTGCTGGTGCAGATCGGTTGCCGACTGCACCTTGCCGCTCTGTGCGTCTTCCTGCTTCTGCTCGCGACCAGCTGGATCGAGATCTATCTGCCTGGCCGCTCGGCGGAGATCACCGATGCCGCGATGGCGCTCGCGATCGCTTTGATCGCCGAGCTGTCGAAGCGTTCCGACGCGCGAGCGCTGACGCGGCCGTGAGCATTGCGGCACGGCGCCGCCGGCAGCGAAGCCTTGGCAATCCGCCGGGACGCGCTATGCTCGGGCGAAAAGAAGCGCTCGAGGGGAGGTTCCATGATCCGGGCTTTGGGGCGATGTGCGCTCGCGCTGGCGGCGGCGCTGATTTTCAGCGGCGGTGCCGCGGCCGAAAAGGCGAAAGATACGTTGCGCATCGCTTTCGACCAGCCGGTGCGCCTCATCGACGCGATCCACAACCCCAATCCCGAATCGAATCTGGTCGATCGCGCGGTCATGGATACGCTCATCGCCTATGATCCTTCGACCAAGACCTATAAGGGCCAGCTCGCCGAATCCTGGAGCGAGGTCGACAATACGACGCTCGACATCAAGCTGCGTCATGGCGTCAAATTCCATGATGGCTCGGAGATGACCGCGGACGATGTCCTCTACTCTTTCGCCTATGTCAGCGATCCGAACGTCAATTTCCTCTTCAAGGATGCGCGTTTCGGCTGGTTCGACAAGGCCGAAAAGCTCGACCCGTACACGGTTCGCATCCATTCGAAGGAGCCGACCGCGATCATCCTGGCGCGGCTGTGGGGCGGGCCGCCGATCCTTCCGGCGCATATCCATTCCAAGCTCGCGGACAAATCGGCCTTCGGCCGCAATCCGATCGGAACCGGACCTTACAAGGTCGCATCGTTCGACGCGGCGACCGGCAATATCGTGCTGGTGAAGAATCCCGATTACAATTGGGGTGGCTACGAACCGCCGGCGCGGATCGGGCGCATCGAGATCTATCCCATCCCTGACGCGCAGAGCCAACTCGCAAAGGTCATGGTCAACGATCTCGACCTCGTCTTCCATGTCGATTACGAGCAGGCCCAAGCCGTGGCCGCTGCCAATCCCAACTACAAGATCTTCGTCGCGCCGACGATCTCGTTTTCCTACATCTTCTTCGATACCGCCGATCGCTCCGGCATCCATGTCTTCAAGGACAAGCGCGTGCGCGAGGCGATGCTGCGCGCGATCGACGTCGACACAATGCGCAAAGCGCTTCTGCCGCCCGAATTCGCAAGCAAGCCCCGGATGGAGGCGATGTGCCACCCCGCCCATATCGACTGCGCGTGGTCGGAAAAACCGGTTTCCTACGATCCGGGGAAAGCCAAGGCGCTGCTCGCCGAAGCCGGCCTTGCCGGCGACTTCGATCTCGAGCTCCTGACCTGGGGGCAGGCCAAGGTCATCGCCGAGGCCGTCGCCGGCGATCTGCGCAAGGTCGGCGTGCGCGCGACCGTGAATGCGGCGACGGTCAATGTCTTTCAAAAAGCGCGCGGCGACGGCAAGGCACAGACGCAGGTCACGCTCTGGGACAATGGCGGGGGCGCGCCCGATGTCGACAACACCGCCACCTTCTTCTACCTGCCGGGCTCGCGCAATTACACCGATGATGCCGAGCTGACGCAATGGACCGCCGCGGGCAGCCGCGAAACCGATCCGGAGAAACGCCTGGCGATCTATCGCAAGCTGTTCGATCGAGTGACCGAGGAGCGCTACGGCATGCCGCTGGTCGAACTGCCCGCGGTGCTGATCCAGAGCAAGAATCTCGTCATCGACACCAATCATACGAAGCCTGAAGGCTTCCTCTTCAACCGCCTCTCCTGGACGAAGTAACAGCGCCTTACGCCTCGGCGCGTAATGGAAGAGCTTGCTTGGTTTCGAGACCACGCAAGTCAAATCTTCCTGCTCCCAATTAAATCGACGCGATTCATCATAACGTGGTTAACAAAACCTCGTCCGATTAACGTCGAATACACTTTTATTTAACCGAAAATTTATGCTGTCTTTTCTCCAGGAAGAATTTCGGGGAAGGCGACAAGCATTGGCCACGGGCCAATGAAGCGAAAGTTGGGAGCGTCGGATCATGCTGCGTCGAAGCCATGCGGATCTTTGTCTGTGTCTCGTCTCTCTCTTCGGCCTGAGCGCGATTGCGCTCACGGCGCCGGCCATCCATCGCGCGTCAGCACCCGCTGCGGCGGTCCAAAGCGACAGCGCGCCCGAGAACGACACGGCGGCCGGCGTCGTCGCGCCGGAACCCATTCCGCCCGTCCCGCCGCGCAAAGCCAAGGTGCAGACGGGCGTTGCCTCCTGGTATGGGATTCACTGGCAGGGTCGCCGCACGGCGAGCGGCGAGCGTTTCGATACGCGACTGCTGACGGCGGCCCATCGCAGCCTGCCGCTCAACACGATGGTTCGGGTAACCAATCTCCTGAACGGGCGCTCGGTCGAGGTGACGGTGAATGACCGCGGCCCCTATGTCGGACATCGCGTCATCGACCTCTCGGAGGCCGCGGCGAAGCGCCTCGACATGGTGAAGAAGGGCCTCGTGCCGGTGCGGATCGAGATCCTGCCGCCGCCGCAGCAAATGGCGATGTTGATGAACCCGTCCTGAGGCGCGGCAACGACTATCGCGCCGGTGAGGGACGACCACGCGGATAGGGAAAGCGGGCGACTACACGCGTGCCGCGGCCGAGCTCGCTGTCGATCGTGAGATTGCCGCCATGCGCTTCGCAAAAGGATTTGACGAGCGCGAGGCCCAAGCCGACGCCGTCACGGCGGTGCTCGACATCCTCGCCGACCTGTCGGAATGGCTCCATGGCGCGATCGATCTCATTCTTGGCGATGCCGCGTCCCTGATCGGTGACGGTGAGATAAAGCCATGACCCCTTTCGCTCGACGCCGACGGTCACGCGCGTTCCGGCGGGCGAGTATTTGAGCGCATTATCGACGAGATTGATCAGGCATTGCCGGACCATGCGCTCGTCCGCCTCGAATGCGGCGTAGTCGCCAGTGCTCGAGCGCATCAGCCGGATACCGCTGCCTTCCGCGCGGTCTCTCATGAGCCTGATCACATAGGCGATCTCCGCGTTGAGATCGATGGGCTGCCAGATTGGAACGGCACGGTCGGTCTCGACGCGCGCGAGATCGAGAATGGCTTCGACCAAGCGAAACAGATGCAAGCCGCTTGCATGGATATCGTCGATATAGGACGCGTAGCGCGGATGCCCGAGCTCGCCATAGATTTTTTGCTGCATGACTTCCGAGAAGCCGATGATTGCATTGAGCGGCGTCCTGAATTCGTGGCCCAGCTGCGCAAGTAGACGCGACTTCGCGGCGCTCGCCGCTTCGGCGCGCTCCCGTTCGACGCGGCCGGTGACGTCGCGCGCGATTTTGGCGAAGCCGACGAGATCCCCGCTTTTGCGGCGGATCGGATAGATCACCACCTCGGCCGGGAACGCGCTTCCATCCTTGCGTACGCGGACGCCTTCTTCCTCATAGCGGCCATGCGCCAAAGCGTGCTCCAAGGTCAGCGACGGCTTCCGCGCGGCTTGGTCGGCGTCCGTGTGAAATCGAGCGAAGGACTGACCGATGATCTCCCGTGCGCGGTAGCCGATGATACGCTCGGCGCCCGGATTCCAGCTCGTCACGATGCCGTTGAGATCAAGCGTGAAGAGCGCGTGGTTGGTCGCGGTCTCGATCAGCAAGGACAGAAGATCGTCCCCGGACAGTTGATCGACAGAATCGAATTTTTGCGTCGCGGCGCTCATGGACCCACCTTCGTGCCATCGAGTCAGATGCTGCGCCTGCAAACGTAAGGTTATCTTCGCGGCACAGGGTTAATGATGCGTTAAGGCCGCGGAGGATGCGGTCGCCCGGAGACTTTCTTCCATGCGAGGCAGGGTGGGCGCCGCCGGGCCGGGAGAACGCATGAGCGAGCGCCGCTCGCAATCCAGCGTCGGGGCCCCGCGCGATGCCGGCAGTGCTTAGAGCTTCGGTTGTGGATTTGTGAGCTTCTCGCGTTCCGCGATCGGATCCGGCCGGTCGGCAAGCCGTTCGTAATTCTCGGCCAAGCGCAAATAGGCCTGCCGTGCCACTTCGTTCCGCGTGATATCCGCGGTCATCCGATATTCCTCCGCCTTCAGCCGCCAGCGCCGTGATCGGTCCGACAATGGATCCGTTATCGTGTCGTTCGCGACGGCGGCGAGCTCGTCCCATGCTTCGTCGAGAAGTTCCTCGATCGCTTGCCGCGCCGCAGCATCTGTCGTTCCCTCCAGCAGATGCTCGTAGCGATCGATTTTGTGACGGACGGCGAACGCGCGGTTGTTGGCGGCCATAGCCTGTTTCTCCCTTGACGGGATGCCCTGGACGACCACGTAAAACGTTCTGCTGTCGTAAAATGGCAATGGGACCGTCATATCCCTTATCGGAAACCGTTGCCAACGGGCGAGCGCTCGCGACACCGATTGATCACGACAGCGCTTCCGCGCATCCGATATCAACGCGCGATGCCATGATCCGCGGAAGCTCGGAGGCAGAACGCAGGGACGGCTAGTAGAATTTGCGACATGCGAAGGTCGCAGTTATTGCATTGTACTGAGATCGTGCAAAGGCAGCGGACGAAATTTGTTGCAGGCACACTGGCAACCGCATGGCGAAGCAGCATCGCACTGCACAATGGCTCGACGTCCGGTTGCGTTGCGGCACATTCGAGGCCGGCCCGCTCCTCCCACTAAAGTTCTTGTAACTTGCTCAGCAATCCTTTGACGACAAGGATCATCACGCAGTCCTGTCGACGCCATCAAGGTCGCTCGATAGTCAAGATTTCTTCATCGCGGAATCAGGAGGAACAGTCATGGTCGAACATCTGAACTCCAGCGAAGTCGCGAAAGATCTCGAAGCGCGACATCGCGCAAGGCGGTCACGTCAGCTTGTGCGACGCATCGAGGAAACGCGAAGCGAGACGCTCGTCACGAGCCTCATATGCGCGCATGACGGCGTCGAGGCGCGGATCGAATTACGGAGCAGCGTCGAGCCGGCGGCGGAACCGCCGCGGCGGTGACGTTTGCTTATTTCGCGACAGCGCCGCGCGCCGTTCAGCGCGGCGCATGGCGCACCGCGCGATGCCGCGAGATCACGGTTCCTGTTCGACGATCTGTTCGAGCATGATGACGGCCTCCCGCCGGAGCAGCCAGGCAACGGCAGCGATCCCGAGCAGGATCGGAAGCAACCACCATGGATAGCCCCAGCGCTCGTGCGTAACCAGATCGTAAAGGAATAGAGCCGCGATAATCACGCCAACAAGCGCGAGCAACGTCGCGATCCATTTGGTGCTGAGACAAAAAACTTTCAAAAATACGCCGGATTTCAATAATGAACCTCAGTCGTTCGTTTCGAAAATGATTTCCCGACCGCCTTCTCCGGAGACGGTCTGACAGATTTCAATTATCTCGTACGGCGGTATGGGGTCATCGTAATCGAAGCCCCATCGCGGCGCAAACACTTCGGGCCGCGCAGTCCCAAAGGAACGCCAGCGCGGGATCGCCTTAAAGCTTAAAGCACGGGTGTCCCGCTGGCGCTGAGTGTCAAAAGCAGCCGCGGTAGATGTAGACGTTCTGGGCTACATCATTGACAAGGATGAAGACGTTGGCCGCAGCGTCGTATTGGAAGCGGCCGAAGGTGCCGTTCGCGGCCGGTGCCGTCGGCGTCACCGTGTTGTCGGCGGCGGCCGCATAGGTGGTCCATCGCCAAGTATGGGGGGCGAGTGTGTAGACGGTGCTCCCGCCATTCCAGCCCACGAACATATTGATCGATGGATCCCAGACAAAGCCCGGCGCGTTGCCCTTCTGGACTGCCTGATCGCCGCTGCTCGTGAGATTGGTGACGGTGCCGGTCTCAAGATTGACCGCCTGCAGATAGCCGCCGCCGACCGCCACCAGGAGCCCGTCGGTCGGGTCGATATCGCCGGTCATGTGGTAATCGCCGA
>CAYMNX010000037.1:0-5254 GCA_964391905.1 uncultured Rhizobiaceae bacterium | reverse complement strand
CATGCAAACCGACTACCAGTATTCTTCGACCGTGTTTTTTCTGATCAAGAGCGCAGATACCAAACTCCAGTTGGTCGATAAGCTTTGCAGGGCTCACTTTCCAGAAGCCGTAGTTAAATCGGAGTGGGCGCCGGTACTTACGCGCCTAAACGATGGCCTCACGGCACGCAACCGATTCGCTCATTGGGAAGTGAATTGGATCATCGATCCTTCGGTCTTGGCGCCCGGCGAACCGCCCATTGTGTTAAGCCCACACCACCTCGACCTGCGAGCAGGACAATCACCGAATAGCGCCACTACGAATACATTTCGGGAAGCAGCTCAGGTCTACCTTGTGCTCGCACGCGATCTGATGGTGCTCGTGCGGCGGCACTTTCAACTCGAAAAGCTGCGCGCAACGAATCTGCCATCGAGACTTCTGCAATTCCTGGAGAGATTGCCGAGTCAGAGTCCGCCAGATGATCCACCAGAACCGCAGCCGCCGTCGCGATCTGCTGCGGGCTCGGCTCAACCGGGGAACCGAAAAGCGCGTCGTAAGGCAGCACGTGATCAGCGACGGACGCCCTAAGCGCGAAGTTCGCAACGTCGCCCGGGATAGATTTGGTTACTTTGTCAAACACATAACCCGATAAATTATCGCGGCGTTTTGTCTCCCGCCGAGTGCTCACGGGTTTGGAGCGCATCGGCGAGCCGCGACGTGGCGCTGCCGCGTTTCAGCGGCTGCGGCTGGCTCTCATGCGGCGCCCAGGCCGTCAAGGTGGTGATCTCGAAGGTCGCGCGGATGCGGCCATCGGCGGCGGCGAAGCGCGATTGGTAGATCGCGGCGGCTTTGAGGAGCGTCGCGCGTCGCGTGAAATTGCGACGCCGCAGCTGGGTCGCGTTGCTCTCGCCCATGGCGCGCAAATCGCGCATCAGCGCCAGCGCATCCGCATAGGTCGCGGCGATCGTGTCGCTGTCGACGACCGGGAGCGCAAAGCCCGCGCGTTGCAGCAGGGCGGCGAGGTCGCGCGCATCGGCAAAGGGCGAGACGCGCGGCGAGGCGCCGCCCTCGATCTCGCTCTCCGCCTCGAGCCAGGCCGCGCGCAATTCCGAGAGCGTGTCGCCACTCAACAGCGCGGCGAGCAGAAGCCCGTCCGGCTTCAAGAGGTGGCGCAGCTGCAGCAGGCTGCCGGGCAGGTCGTTGGTCCAGTGGAGCGCGAGGTTGCTCACTACCAGATCGAAGGAGCGCGGCGCGAAGGGCAGCGCTTCTGCTTCGGCGACGAGCCGCGGCGCGGGCGCGCGGCGGGCGAAGCGTTCCGCGGCATCAAGGCTCACGAGCCTTTCGATGCCGCCGCGACCGCTCAATTGCCGCGCCAGCACGCCGTCGCGGCAGCCGAGATCGAGGGCGCTGGGAAAGCGGCGCTTGGTGATGGCGAGGCGCTCGGCAAGGCGCTCCGCGCCCTCCTCGAAGAGAAACTCGGCGCCGAGACCGCGCCGGACCGCCCGCGCGCGGTGCCGGCGCACGGCTACGGGATCGAACACCCGGATCGGGTCGGGCATGGCTTCGGGCTTGGGCATTGGCGCTTTTATATTGCACGGGACCCTTGCCCCGTCACCCGCCGCAGACGAGAATTCGGGCGATGCTGAGCCTTGCCCCCGCCTCGGGCCTGCGCCGGTTTTGCGCCGGCGTCCTCGATCTGTTGCTGCCGCCGCGCTGCCTCAGCTGCGGGGTGACCGTGGCGGCGCCGGGCACGCTCTGCACCGCCTGCTGGCGCGGCGTCACGTTTCTCGGCGCGCCGTGTTGCGCCCGTTGCGGCTATCCCTTCGATTTCGATCCCGGCGCCGGCAGCCTCTGCGGCGCATGCCTCGCCGATCCGCCGGCCTTCGATCGCGCCCGCGCGGCGTTGCGCTATGACGATGGCAGCCGCTCGCTCGTCCTCGCGTTGAAGCATGGCGATCGGCTGCATCTGGCGCCGCCGCTCGCGCAATGGATGCGGCGCGCCGGGGCGGCGCTTCTCGGCGATGCCGATCTCATCATGCCGGTGCCGCTCCATTGGACGCGGCTCTTCGCGCGTCGCCACAATCAGGCGGCGGTGCTTGCCTTGGCGCTCGCCAAGACGGGCGGGCCGCCGGTCTCGACCCGTCATTTAATCCGGCGACGACGCACCCCATCTCAGGGAAAGAAAAGCGCCGTCGCGCGGCAGCGGAATGTCGCCGGCGCCTTCGCCCTGCGCCAAGCGGATGAGATTCGCGGCAAGCGCATCGTGCTGGTCGATGACGTGTTCACCACCGGCGCGACGGTCGAGGAATGCGCCCGCGTCTTGAAGCGCGCGGGCGCGGCGCGGGTCGATGTACTGGCGGTCGCGCGCGTCGTGCGGCCAAGCGGGTAGAGCAACGAAGGACGAACATGGCAAAGGTCGAGATGTATTCGACGATGTGGTGCGGCTATTGCGCGCGGGCGCGCTCGCTCCTGAAGCGAAAGGGCGTTGCCTTCGAGGACATCGATATCGAGGTCGACACCTCGAAACGCGCCGAGATGATCAAGCGCGCCGGCGGCCGCATGACGGTGCCGCAGATCTTCATCGACGGCACCCATATCGGCGGCTCGGACGATCTCGTCGCGCTCGATCGCGCCGGCAAGCTCGATCCGCTCCTCGGTGTTGCATCATGACGTTCACGGCCGCTTGTCTGCAGCTCAATTCCGGTCGCGAGATCGAGCCCAATCTGCGCGTCGCCGCCGATCTCGTGCGCCGCGCGCGCGATGCCGGCGCGGAGCTCATCATGACGCCCGAGGTCAGCGACATGATCGAGCCGAAGCGCGCGTTGCGGCTCGAGAAGGCGCGTGCGGAGGCCGATCATCCGATGCTTGCGGCCTTTCGCGATCTTGCGCGCGAGACCGGCGCTCACCTGCTGCTGGGCTCGATCATGCTGCGCGAGAGCGGCGACAAGCTCGCCAACCGCTCTGTCCTCATCGCGCCCGACGGCACCATCGTCGCGCGCTACGACAAGATTCACATGTTCGATGTCGATCTCCCGGGCGGCGAGAGCTATCGCGAATCGGCGGTGTTCCAGCCGGGCGACAAAGCCGTTGTCGCGCCGCTGCCCTGGGGCCTTCTCGGCATGACCGTCTGCTATGATTTGCGCTTTCCCCAGCTCTATCGCGCGCTGGCGCAAAGCGGGGCCGATTTTCTGTCGGTCCCGGCGGCCTTCACGGTACCGACCGGCCGGGCCCATTGGCATGTGCTCTTGCGCGCCCGGGCGATCGAGAATGGCGCTTTCGTCTTCGCGCCGGCGCAATGCGGCGAGCATGCGGAGGGCCGTAAGACCTATGGCCATAGCCTCGTCGTTGCGCCCTGGGGCGACATTCTCGCCGAGGCGCGCGACGAGGTTGGCTTCGTCGCCGCAACCATCGATGTGGCGCGGGTGGCGGAAGCACGGCGCGCCGTGCCATCCCTCGGCCATGATCGCCCGTTCGCGGCGCTGCCGAAGCGCCCGCTCGCGGCCGAATGAGGCCCCGTTGGCACTTGACCAACGACTCTGCCAACCCATATAAAAAGGCACGCATTTTCAAAGGGATGGTTAATCAGGCCGATGATTCTCTTCGCTCTCCGATGCGCCGGCGGACACCAGTTCGAAGGCTGGTTTCGCGACAACGCGGCTTATGACCGGCAGAGCAGCCGCGGCCTGATCGCTTGTCCCGAATGCGGTTCGAACAAGGTGGATAAGGCGCCGATGGCGCCGCGCCTCGGCCGCTCCACCAAGGATCCGGTTGAGAGCGCTCCGCCGCCGGCCCGCCGCGAAGAAGCGCCGCCATCCGTGCCGGTGCCGGTGATGGCGGAGCAGCCGCCGACCCCGGCGCAGGTCCGGCACGCGTTGCAAGTGCTGCGCCGGCATATCGAGCGCCATTACGAGAATGTCGGACCGAAATTCGCCGAGGAGGCGCGTCGGATCCACAAGGGCGAGGCCCGGCTCCGCGGCATTTACGGCGAGGCGACACCGGCCGACACAGAAAAGTTGCTCGAAGAGGGGATCGAGATCGCTAGCATCCCCTGGGTTCCGTCGAACGACGCATAAATAAATCGAGCGCCCCCTCATGCCTCGTTTTCTCACCCTCGACGATATCGAGGTCCGCGGCAAGCGCGTGCTGCTGCGCGCCGATCTCAATGTGCCGGTGAAAGACGGCGTGGTCACCGATGCGACGCGCATCGAGCGGCTCGCCCCGACCATTCGCGAGCTTGCCGAGAAGGGCGCGCGCGTCATCGTCATGTCCCATTTCGGTCGCCCCGAGCACGGCTTCGATCCGGCGCTCTCGCTGCGGCCTTTGGTCGAGCCCTTGGCGAAAGCGGTCGGCCGAGCGGTCGTCTTCGCGCCCGATTGCATCGGGCCGGAGACGCGGCGTCTCGTCGACGGCTTGAAGCCGGGCGATGTCGCGCTCCTCGAGAATCTCCGCTTCCATCCGGAGGAGGAAAAGAACGATCCGGGCTTTGCCAAGGAATTGGCGGCCCTCGGCGATATCTATGTCAATGACGCGTTCTCGACCGCGCATCGCGCGCATGCCTCGACCGAGGCGGTCGCCCATCTCCTGCCCGCAGCCGCGGGGCGGCTGATGCAGGCGGAGCTCGAGGCGCTGCAGGCCGTGCTGGAGACACCGAAGCGGCCGGTCGCCGCGATCGTTGCCGGATCGAAAGTCTCGACCAAGCTCCAGCTCCTGGAGTTCATGCTCGCCAAGGTGCAGGTGCTGGTCATCGGCGGCGCGATGGCGAACACCTTGCTCTACGCACAAGGTCGCGGTGTCGGCCGCTCGCTCGTCGAGCGCGATATGGCGGAGACCGCGCGGTCGATTTTGGCCAAGGCGAAATCGGCGTCCTGCGAGCTCGTGCTGCCGATCGATGTCGTGGTGGCGCGCGTCCTGAAGGAGGGCGTCGCGACGCAAGTGGTGCCGGTCGATCGCGTTCCCGAGGATTGCATGATCCTCGATATCGGTCCCGCCAGCATCGACATGATCGAGGGCGTGTTGAACCGTTGCCCGACGCTCCTCTGGAACGGCCCGGTCGGCGCGTTCGAGGTGAAGCCTTTTGATGCCGGCACCGTGGCGCTGGCAAAGCGCGTTGCCGCACTCACCCGCGCCGGGAAGTTGCGCAGCGTCGCCGGCGGCGGCGATACCGTCGCGGCGCTTGCGCAGGCGGGCGTCGTCGATGAGTTGAGTTATGTCTCGACCGCTGGCGGCGCTTTCCTCGAATGGCTCGAGGGCCGTGAATTGCCCGGCGTCAAGGCC
>CAYMNX010000036.1:0-1505 GCA_964391905.1 uncultured Rhizobiaceae bacterium | reverse complement strand
TAGCGATATCGACCGCCTCGAGGCAGAAGAGCCGCGCCGGGCGACGCCGATCGGCACCGTTGCGCTCTTCACCGCGGGCGCGGCATGTGAGGCGCCGATCTACGACCGCGATCGGTTATCGCCAGGCGACAGTATCGCAGGTCCGGCCGTCATTCGCGAGGCGACGGCGACAACCATCGTCGAGCCGGGCTGGCGTGCGGTGCTCGACGGCCGCCGTTATCTCGTGCTCGATCGGGTCGTTGCTTTGCCGCAGCGCGTCGCGCTCGGCACGCAAGTCGATCCGGTCATGCTCGAAGTCTTCAACAATCTCTTTATGGCCATCGCCGAGCAGATGGGCGTGGCGCTGCAGAACACCGCCTATTCGGTCAACATCAAAGAGCGGCTTGATTTCTCCTGCGCCCTCTTCGACCGGACGGGATCGCTCATCGCCAACGCGCCGCATATTCCGGTGCATCTCGGCTCGATGGGCGAGAGCGTGCGCACCATCATTCGCGCGCATGGGCCGGGCGGCAGCGGCCGGCCGATGAAGCCGGGCGACGTTTATATGTTGAACGCGCCCTATAATGGCGGCACGCATCTCCCCGATGTGACCGTCATCACGCCAGTTTTCGACGAGTCGCGCGATCGCGCCGAGCCGCTCTTCTACGTCGCTTCGCGCGGCCATCACGCCGATATCGGCGGCATCACGCCGGGCTCGATGCCGCCTTGGAGCAAGGTTGTCGAGGAAGAGGGCGTGCTGATCGACGATTTCCTTCTCGTCGAGGAGGGACGCTTTCGCGAGGCGGAAACGATCACGCTCCTCGAGAGCGCGAAATATCCGGCACGCAACCCGGCACAGAACATCGCCGATTTCAAGGCGCAGATCGCGGCGAGCGAGAAGGGCGTGCAAGAGTTGCACCGCCTGGTGCGGCATTTCGGCCGCGACGTGGTCGAGGCCTATATGCGCCATGTCCAGGACAATGCCGAGGCGGCGGTGAAGCGCGTGCTGACGAAGCTCAAGAGCGGCCGTTTCACTTATCGGATGGATGACGGCGCCGAGATCGCGGTGCGCGTCGATGTCGATCAGGCGCGGCAGCGCGCGGTGATCGATTTCACCGGCACGAGCGCGCAGCTTCCGACCAATTTCAACGCGCCCTCGGCCATTTGCATGGCAGCGGTCCTCTATGTCTTCCGCACCTTGATCGATGACGAGATTCCCTTGAACGGCGGCTGCTTGAAGCCGCTCGAGGTGATCGTCCCGAAGGGCTCGATGCTCAACCCGCGCTATCCTGCCGCAGTGGTGGCGGGGAATGTCGAGACCTCGCAATGGATCACCGACGCACTCTATGGCGCGCTTGGTGCGATGGCGGCGGCGCAGGGGACGATGAACAATTTCACCTTCGGCGATTCCGCGCGACAATATTACGAGACGATCGCCGGTGGCGCCGGCGCCGGCCCCGACTTCGACGGCGCGAGCGCGGTGCAGACCCACATGACCAATTCGCGGCTGACCGACCCCGAAATCC
>CAYMNX010000035.1:0-1550 GCA_964391905.1 uncultured Rhizobiaceae bacterium | reverse complement strand
GGGCGCAAAAGCTCGAGCGCGATCTGCAGAAGCGGGCGCAGTTCCTGGTCGATGAGTGGGGCGAGGCCGTCACCGGCCGGCAGGCCGCGGAATAGCGGAGCGAGGGGCGGAAGGCGCCGGCGCGGCGCGCCCGCTCAGCCGAGGAGGAGCTGGCGCTCGCCCGCCTTCGACTTGATCGCCTTCTGCAGCTTCTCGAAGGCGCGCACCTCGATCTGGCGCACGCGCTCGCGCGAGATGCCGTATTTGGCCGAGAGGTCCTCGAGCGTCGTCGGTATTTCCCTGAGGCGCCGCTCCGTCAGGATGTCGCGCTCGCGCGCCGAGAGATGCGCCATCGCGCCCTTCAGCAAATCCCGCCTGAGGCCGAGCTCCTGGCGGTCCGAGAGCCGCGTCTCCTGGCTGTCGCTGTCGTCGACCAGCCAATCCTGCCACTCGCCCTCGCCATCGGCGCGGAGCGGCGCGTTCAAGGAATGATCGGCGCTCATGAGGCGGCGGTTCATGCTGATGACGTCGCCCTCGGGAACGTCGAGCTCCTTGGCGATCTTCGCGACATGCTCGGGCGTGAGGTCGCCGTCCTCGATCGCCTGGATCTGGCCTTTGAGGCGGCGCAGGTTGAAGAAGAGCTTCTTCTGCGCCGCGGTGGTGCCGATCTTCACCAGCGACCAGGAATGGAGGATGTATTCTTGAATCGAGGCGCGGATCCACCACATAGCGTAGGTGGCGAGGCGGAAGCCGCGATCGGGATCGAAGCGCTTCACCGCCTGCATCATGCCGACATTGCCCTCGGAGATGAGCTCCGAGAGCGGCAGGCCGTAGCCGCGATAGCCCATCGCGATCTTGGCGACGAGGCGGAGATGGCTCGTCACGAGGCGGTGCGCGGCCTCGGGATCCTCGTGCTCGCGCCAGCGCTTCGCCAGCATGTATTCCTCATTCGCTTCGAGCATCGGGAACTTGCGGATCTCCTGGAGATAGCGCGCGAGCGCGCCTTCCGAAGCGATCGAGGGAAGAGCGGGGGTGGTTGCCATGCCAAAATGCTAACCAAAAGCTTGGGAGCTGTCCAATTGGCCGGGCTCGAGCGCCTTCATTAAATCTTCGATATCTTTCGGCAAGGGCGAGGAAAATTCGAGATACTGCGCGCGCGCCGGATGCTCGAACCCGATCACTTGTGCGTGCAGCGCCTGGCGCGGGAAGTCGCGGATCTGGGGCTTGAGCGCCAACGAGCGGCCGCGGCCATAGGTTTGATCGCCGATCAGCGGATGGCCGATCGAGGCGAGATGGACGCGAATTTGGTGCGTGCGTCCGGTCGCAAGCCGGCATTCGACGAGCGCCGCTGCCGTGCCGAAGGCGCGCAGCACGCGGTAGTTCGTCACCGCTTCTTTGCCGCCGCGCGCGACCACCGCCATCTTCTTGCGGTTGGTGCGGCTGCGGCCGATGCGGTTCGCGATCTTGCCGGCTTTGGGGTTTGGGACGCCGCGCACCATCGCGAGATAGACCCGCGTCTGCCGATGCGCCGCGAAATCGGCGGCGAGGCGCTGATGTGCGAGCTCCGTCTT
>CAYMNX010000034.1:0-2061 GCA_964391905.1 uncultured Rhizobiaceae bacterium | reverse complement strand
CTCGGCCCCGCGACCGATGCCGAGATCCGCCGCGCCGGCGCGGAGGGAAAGGGGCTGATCGTGGCGCCGATCGCTTTCGTCTCGGAGCATTCGGAGACGCTGGTCGAGCTCGACATCGAGTACGGACATTTAGCCAAGTCGAGTGGCGTGCCGCGCTATGTCCGCGTACCGACGGTCGGCACCGCGCCTCGATTCATCGCCGCGCTTGCGGCGTTGGTGCGCGACGCTGTCGCAGCAGGCGGCGAGCTCCCGTGGCCCGAAGGCGGCCAATCGCATTGCGCTGCCATGTCGACGCTCTGTCCGCGCTGTGCCAAGTCATGACTGCGCTCCTGCCGCTTTACCCCTGGATCAAGGCGTTCCACATCGTCAGCGTCGTCGCGTGGATGGCGGGGCTGCTCTACCTGCCGCGGCTTTTCGTCTATCACGCCGGCGCAACAACCGGCTCGGAGACCTCCGAGACCTTCAAGGTGATGGAGCGCCGTCTCCTGCGCGCGATCATGAACCCGGCGATGATTGCGACCTATGTTTTTGGAATTTCGCTGGCGCTCATCCCCGGCGTCGTCGATTGGAGCACCGGCTGGATTTATGTCAAACTGCTGCTGGTGCTGACCCTATCGGGGATTCACGGCCAACTGGCGCGATGGCAACAGGACTTCGCTGCGGATCGCAACCGGCGACCCGCGCGATTTTACCGCATTGTCAATGAGGTGCCGACTTTGCTCCTCATTATCATCGTGATCCTCGTGGTGGTGAAGCCGTTCTAGAATGCGAGCGGCACGATGGGAAAGGAACATATGAACTGGCTTTGGCCGAAGAAGAAGCTCGAGGAAGTCGAGACGACCATCGCCATTCGCTTCGGCCGGCTTCTGCATTGGGCGGCGGTGACCTTCGTCGGCGCGTTCTGGCTCGGCGAGTTCATCGGGATTCTTTTCGGCTATTGGGTCAGCAGCAGCTTCGTCATCGGCTCCATCATCCTGGCCGGGATCGTGATCATCCTTCTGGGCCGCGGGCTGCGTTATGTCTTTGCCAATGAATGAAGGCAGAACAGCGGGTTGCGGCTACGGTGCGATGCAGCGACTTTGCTATTTGACTTCTTCGCCGATTTTGCGCTAAGGGTGTTGAAGCCCGATGGGGCGCCTCCAATCTTCTTCATGGCCAGCTAAAAAGCCATATTTTCGGTCACGATTGGACCGTTTGCCTTCTCCGGCCAAGCTCCGGCGCATCCGCTGGGCTGTTCCTCCCCACTTTGTCTTTCGTCTCCTCAAGGCTTTCCATGAACCTACAGGAACTGAAACGTAAAACCCCGCCCGAGCTTTTGGCTTTTGCGGAGGAGTTGCAGATCGAGAACGCATCGTCGCTGCGCAAGCAGGACATGATGTTCGCGATCCTCAAGAACCTTGCCGATAAGGATCAGGCGATCTATGGCGACGGCGTCTTGGAGGTACTGCAAGACGGTTTCGGCTTCTTGAGGAGCCCCGAAGCCAATTACCTTCCCGGCCCCGACGACATCTATGTGAGCCCCTCGCAAGTGCGCCGCTTCGGCTTGCGCACCGGCGACACGGTCGAGGGTCAGATCCGGTCGCCCAAGGATGGCGAGCGCTATTTCGCGCTCCTCAAGGTCAACAAGATCAATTTCGACGATCCCGACAAGCTGCGCCATCGCATCAATTTCGACAATCTGACGCCGCTTTATCCCGAAGAGAAGCTTCAGCTCGAAATCGACGATCCGACGAAGAAGGATCTGACGACGCGCGTCATCGATCTCGTCACGCCCCTCGGCAAGGGCCAGCGCGCCTTGATCGTGTCGCCGCCGCGCACCGGCAAGACCGTGATGATGCAGAACATCGCCCACGCGATCGCGGCCAATCATCCCGAAGTCTATCTCCTCGTCCTGCTCATCGACGAGCGGCCGGAGGAAGTGACCGACATGGCGCGCACGGTGAAAGGCGAGGTCGTCTCCTCGACCTTCGACGAGCCGGCGGTGCGCCACGTGCAGGTCGCCGAGATGGTGATCGAGAAGGCCAAGCGCCTCGTCGAGCACAAGCGCGACGTCGTGATCCT
>CAYMNX010000033.1:0-2702 GCA_964391905.1 uncultured Rhizobiaceae bacterium | reverse complement strand
GGTGATGACGGCGCGCTTTTTCGGCAGGAGCCGCATCAAAGCCCGCATCGTCACCGATTTGCCGCTGCCTGATTCGCCGATGATGCACAGCACTTCGCCGGGCACTACGTCGAAGGATACGCCGTTGACCGCGCGCACGGTCTCATCGCGGCTGACGAATTTGACATCGAGATCGTGGACCTCGACGAGCGGCCGCGCCGCGGTCGATAGGGTGGCAGGTCCCGGGGCGGTCATCGGAATGGTCATGGTCATTCTGCTTTCCGCGCCGTTACGAAAGCGCTGTGGCGTTGGCGTGTACGCGCAGCAGCGAAGGCGGCGCCTGACCGGCGCGGCTGTGGCCGGATCGCGGGTCCGCCATGTGACATGCGGCCAGGTGGACGCTGCGGTTGCTCGGATTGTGGAGAAGCGGCGCTTTGGCGGCGCAAATCTCCTCGGCGAAGGGGCAGCGCGTGCGGAAGCGGCAGCCGGAGGGCGGATTGATCGGATTCGGCGGATCGCCCGACAAGGGTGGCTCTTCGATCCGATCGAGCGGATCGACCGCGAGCCGCGAATCGAGCAGCGCGCGCGTATAGGGGTGCCTCGGCTGGTTGTAGATCGAATCGACAGGCCCGATCTCCACCACCTGTCCTAGATACATCACCAGAACGCGATCGGAGATGTACTGAACGACGTTCAGATCGTGCGAGATGAAAATATAGGTCAAATTGAAGTGGCGCTTCAGGTAGCGCAGCAGATTGAGCACCTGCGCCCCGACCGATTTGTCGAGCGCCGACACCGCCTCGTCGAGGATGACGAGGCGCGGGTTGAGTGCCAGCGCCCGCGCGATATTGACACGCTGCTTCTGGCCCCCGGAGAGCTCATGCGGATAGCGCGAGCCGAAAAGCTCGGGGCGCAGGCCCACGCGCTGCAGCAGATCATGCGCCAATTTCCGCGCCGCATCCTTGCTCATGCCATGGACGCGCGCGCCATAAGCGATCGAATCCTCGATCGGCAGGCGCGGATTGAGCGACGCATCGCTGTCCTGAAACACGATTTGCATGTTACGACGCAGCTCGCGCAGCGACAGCCCATTGGACCCGCCGATCGGGTCGCCGTCGAAGACGATGCTGCCGCCGTCGAGCGGCAGGAGACACATCAGCAAGCGCGCGAGGGTCGACTTGCCGCAGCCCGATTCCCCGACCACGCCCAAGGTCTCGCCTTTCAGCACGGCGAAAGAGATGTCGTCGACCGCCTTGACCTCGGCGACCTTGCGGTTCAGCACGCCGCCATGGATGGGGAAGTATTTGCGCAGATTCTCGACCGTCAGGATCGGTTGCGCCTTGCCGCCGCGATCGCGCGGGTCGCCCGGTGGTACCGGGGTCGGACGCGAGAGCGGTATGGCTGTTTCAGGCTGCCAAGAAGAGGGGCTCATGCGCGGATGTCCATGGCCTGGCGCAGACCGTCGCTGACGAGGTTGAAGGACAGCGAGGAGAGGAAGATTGCCGCGCCGGGCAAGGCGCAGTTGAGTGGCTGGACGTAGATCGATTGGCGCAAGGTGGACAGCATCAGCCCCCAATCGGCGGTCGGCGGCTCGACGCCGAGACCGAGAAAGGAGAGGCCGGCGCCCAGCAGGATCGCGACCGAGATGAGGCTCGAGGCGTAGATGAAGACGGGCGCCACCACGTTGCGCAGAATGTGATGGAAGATGATCGAGAGGCTCGACGCGCCGCTCGCGCGTGCCGCCTCGACGAAATCGCGGCTGCGGATCTGCGTCGTTGCCGCTTCGGCAATGCGGCAGAGCGGCGGAACGAAGACGAGGGTAAGCGCGAGCAGCCCGTTCAGCACGCCGCCGCCCATCGTGCCGGAGATCGCGACCGCGAGCAGCACCGAGGGGAAGGCGTAGAACACATCCATGGTGCGCATGATCAGCGCGTTGACCCAGCCGCCGAGGAAGCCGGCGACCACGCCAAAAAATCCGCCGACGCAAGTCGCAATCGCGACCGGCACGAGTCCCATCAGCAGCGACATGCGCCCCCCATAAATGAGGCGCGAGAGCATATCGCGGCCGAGCTCGTCGGTGCCGAGGATGAAATCCTTATAGCCGATCGGCTTCAGCCGGTAGATCATGCTGGTCTTGTAGGGATCGAAAGGCGCGATGACCGGCGCGAGGATCGCCGTGATGGCGATGACGAGAATGATCGCGAGGAAGAACAGCGTCACGTAGTCGTGGCGCAGCCGTCTCCCGACCGTACGCCAATAGCTGTTGACCTTGGCCGGCGCGCGCTCTTCGCCGGAGCCGGCCGGGGTGGAGAGATCGAGGGTCGTATCGCTCATGCTTTATCGCCGTCTCATGCGCGCTTGATGCGCGGGTCGACGGCCGTCTGCAGCAAATCGACCACGAGGTTGATGGCGACGAAGCACAGCGCGAGGATCAGCATCGAACCCTGCAGCAGCGGAATGTCGCGGGTGAGGATCGCCTTGCTCAAGAGAAAGCCGGTGCCGGGCCAGGTGAAGATCGTCTCGATCAGGATCGACCCGCCGACGAGATAGCCGAACTGCAAGCCCATGACGGCGAGAACCTGCGGCAGTGCGTTGCGCACCGCATGGCGCAGCACGCCGCGCTGGCTGAGGCCCTTCGCGCGCAAGGTCTGGATGAAATCCTGGGACAGCGTCTCGGCGACGGCGGCGCGGGTGCTGCGCATCACGATGCCGAGCGGCACGAG
>CAYMNX010000032.1:0-5180 GCA_964391905.1 uncultured Rhizobiaceae bacterium | reverse complement strand
TGGCGATCAAGGTCGAGGCGCCGCGTGTCGACGCATTCGCCGTCAATTACAATGTCGACAGCCCCGAAGGCTGGGTCGCGCCTTATTTCTTCGACGGGTTGCGCCGCCTCTCGGGCGGCAAGCCCCTTCTCATCTCGGAATGGTTCTACGCCGCGCGCGAGAATCGCACCGGCAACCGCAATAACGGCCATCTCATGACGGTCGAAACCCAGGCCGAGCGCGCGCGAGGCGCCGCCGCCGCGGCCGAGAACTTCGCCGCGATTCCGGAAATCCTCGGTCTGCACTGGTTCCAGTATTACGATTACCCGGTCGGCGGCCGCGCCGACAGCGAGGATTACAATTTCGGCCTCGTCGATATTCGCAACCGCCCTTATGAGACGCTCGTCGCCGCGCTCGGCGATGCCAATCGCCGCCTGCCGGCGATCCATGCGCGGGCCGCGATCGCGCCACGCGCGACCGCAAAAGGCTTCGTCATCCCCACGGCGACGATCGATCCGGCGCATCTCTCGCTGATCGATTGGCCAAAGCCGCAATCGCTCCTGCCGCCCCTGACGCCGCAGCCGGGCGAGGTCGCGTTCGGCGAGGCCTATCTTTCCTGGAGCGAGCGCGGTCTCGCGCTCGCCACCATTGGCCAGGACTATTACGATCTCGATCTCCTGGCCTACCGCGATGCGTTTCCGCTCGCCGAATCCTATCGCCTCGAATTGGATGTCGATGCCGGCGCGGGGCCGAAGCGCTTCACGCTCTATTTCATTCCGCCCAAAGGCAAGACGCGCGACTACCCGCCGATGGAGCCGAAGCTCTGCGCGGGCTCGGTCGCGGCGCTGAAGAACAATCGCTGCATCGATGTGCCGGGCGCGGAGACGCTTTATTTCGGCGCCGATCAGCCGCGCATCGTCGCCGAGACGATCCTTCCCTGGCGCGCGCTCGGCCTTCATGGCCCGCCGGCATCGCGGACGCTCAAAATCGACGTGTCAGCGACATCCTGGCTCAATGCGCGCTGGATGTCCTTGTCGGGCTTGCCGCCGCGCACCAGCTCCGCCGCGCCTGCGCGCTGGATCCCGATGCGCCTTGGCGATGCGGCGCGCACGCCTGCGACACCCTAAGGCACGCGCCGCGCCCGTTACCGTATCACTGACCGAACCGAGGATTGAACCTCGAGGAACCAGTTATTGACGGCGGTGAAGACCTCCTTCGGCAAATCGTCGGACCTTCTCCGCTTGCGCAAGGCGGCGCGGGACGACGTCGCCGTCTTGGTTTTCCCATTCGCCTTCGCGCTCTCCCAAGGGGGCCGCGTCGCAAGCACCGCGTGGCGTCGTTGTCGCGGGGACGGCGCGGCCCTCGCTATCGGCTCGGCGGCGCTGGCCGCCACATCTTCCGCGCGCGCCGGCGCCAGCGCGATCGTCGCCGGAGGCGCGGCGGGCGGCGCTTGCCGCTGCGCTTCCACCGCCGCTCTCTCTGCTTCGATCAAAGCCGTCGACGCGCCATTCGGCCGATCGAGATAGACGAGACCGATTGATCCCAGTACCAGCGACGCCGCAAAGGTTCCCGAGACCGCCCAAATCTGTCGCTTGGTCGCAATCTCGGGCGCATCGTCAATCGGAACGGGCGCATCGTCAATTGGAACGGGCGCATCGTCTTTCTCGGCGCGGAGAACCGCGTCCCGCAAATTCCCCGCATCGGGCACCGCTGCGATCGGCGCTGCGATTGGCGGCAACTCCGGCGAGGCGCTCGGCGCGGGTGTCGTCATCGCCGCCGCGCGCTCGCTTTCCTTTGGCGGGGTAAGCGGTACGGGCGTGTCGGGCACGGTCATATCGGGGACGGGCGCGATCTGCGTCAGGAGAAGCCCCGGCGTTGCGAGCAGCAGCGCGGCCACCGCCTCGGTCCAATTCGCGTTCTTGATGCCGCACGGCGCCGCGGCGGCAAAGGCATCGGCCAGATAGCGATCGATCGCCGCGACATCGTCGCCCGGATTGAGCGCGAGCGCCACGATCGGCGGATCGCCGCGCGAAAACGCGTCGAGCCCGGTGCGCGCAAGAAACTCGTCGAGCGCTTCGACCGCCGCCTCGGGGTCGGCCGGCGCCACGTCGATCAGCGCAATGCCCTTTTGGGAATGAAGTGCGATGAACTTGACCCAGGGCGGGCCGTCGAGCCCGCGGGCGTAGCGGCTCCTCAGCACGAGCCATTCGGGCGGCAATCGGGTCAAGGCCGCTTGTAGCTTCCGCGCCGCCAACGGCTCGAGCCCCGGCGAGCCGGAACCGTTGCGACCCGTTGAAAAAAGCTTACCGAGCATGAGCCTCTTAATCCCTGTAAGCGCTCCGCTTAAAACAAGCCCCCTTTGCCAAAAGTTCCGTGACAAATTGCGATCAGGCGAAGATCGGAATGGGATGCGCCCGCGGCAAAATCTGCCGCCGCGTCCCTTCGCGAGGCGGAACATTGTACCGACCCCGCGCCCGCGTCGGCAGCGGAAGCCCCGCTTTCACTGGCGATTTGCGCCCGCTGCTGCGTGCGCGCCCAGTGGCCCGCAAATTGCTCCGGCGCGGGTGGATGCCGAGGCGCAGCGGTTGGACGCCGCGGCGATCGGCAAGTCACGGGATCAGCCCTATGGAATTCGTCACGCTCTTCGCCGCCTTCATCGACCGTCTCGATCCCGGCATCACCCGCTTCCTCGACTATTTCCGCGACGAGCATGTCCCGCTGCGGCTCTCCTTCTCGCTCGTCGCCGCCGCGCTCTTGCTGCTGGCGGTCCTCGCGCTTTGGAGCGGCGCCGCCTCGTTGCGCCTCGCGCGCCTGCGCCGCGCGCTGCGCGCTTTCGGTCGCGGCGCCGATTTCGCCCGGAATTTCGCCGCGGCCGATGCAACGCTCGCCGCCTCGATCATCGGCCCGGCTTGGCGCGACTATCGGCCGTGCCTCAAGCCCGGCCCCGACAACGTTCTCTATCCGCGGCGGCCCGACGACTATATCGGCCTTCATGCGCTGCGAAGCGTGAGCTTCCCCGCGCCATTCTTCGCCGCGGCGCATGGTTATTTCACCGGCATCGGGCTGCTCCTCACCTTCGTCGGCCTGGTCGCGGCGCTGAAATTCGCTGCCGCCGGCGTCGCCTCGCCCGATCTCGCGGTCGCCAAGGAGGCGCTCAACGCGCTGCTCTCTGCCGCGTCCTTCAAATTCATGACCTCGATCGCGGGTCTCGGCTGCTCGCTCCTGCTCTCGGTTGCATCGCGCGTTGCAACCCACGCGGTCGACGGCGCGGCCCAAGACCTCGCCCTCGAGCTCGAGCGCGCGATGGCGCCGCTTCTCAGCGAATGCGTCGCTTACGATCAGCTCGCCGCGACGCGCGAGCAGTTGCACGAGCTGCGCCAGCTCAATGCGAGGCTCGCGACCACGCCAATCACGGCGGCGACGAACTCGACGCCGCAGCCCGCGCTGTCGCAACCCGCCGGCCTCGATGCCGAGAGCTTGAAGAGCATCCTCGCGACCGTCGTCGCCGAGATGCGGCGCGCGAGCGGCAACGAGATGAAACAGGTGACGGGGACGCTCGCCGAGATCGGCACGGCGATCGGCGGGATGCAGCAGCATATCGATCGCTCGGGCGCGGCTTTCGCCGATCAGCTGAGCCTCGCCGGGGCGCGTCTCCTCCAGGCTGCGACCGCCCTGCAAAAGAGCGTCGATTCCCGCGTCGACCAGGTCGGCGACCGGATCGAGGCGCTGGCGCAAATCCTTGCCAAGAGCGAGACCCTGTTCGCGGCCTCGGCCAAGGAGGCGGCCCAGGGCATGGTGCGGTCGATGAAGACGGCGGGCGATGAGATCGCGCTGAGCGTCGCGGCGGCGAGCAAGGGGCTCGTTGCGACCTCGGACGATCTCGCGCAGCGCCTTCATGGCATGCTCGGCGGCTTCGAGCGGTTCAACCAGAGCCTCGCGCAGCAGATGACGAGCATGGAAGGGATCGTCGCCTCGCTCGCCAATGTGAAGCAGGTGCTCGACCAGAGCACCGATATCTGGCTGCGCTCGGCCGCGCCGGTCACCCAATCGGTCGATGCCGCGCGCCGCGTCGCCGCCGAGCTCGCTCAGGTCGCCGGTCGCGTCGCCGCCTCGCAAGGCGAGATGGCGACGATGGCGCAAGCCATGACGCAGCTCGCCGCCAAGACCTCGAGCGTCTGGGACAATTACAGCCGCCGCTTCGAGAAGGTCGATGACGATCTCCAGGCGGTGTTCGAGCGCCTCCAAGGCGGCACGCGGGCCTTCGGCAAGGAGGTGATGGAATTTGTCGGCGAGCTCGATAACAGCTTGGCCGAAGGCATGAACGCACTCTCGGCCGGAACCGAGGAGCTGCGCAAGGTTGCCGAGATGCTCGTCCTCGATCAGCGCGCCAAGGCCGCCTGAGATGCGTCGCGCACCCGCCCTCGCCGGCCGTCGCGGACGGCAGCCGAGCGCCGAGCAGAGCGGCGGCGACTATTTCGCCTCGATGACCGATCTGATGCTCGGCCTCATCTTCGTTTTCATCATCATGCTGATGGGCTTCGTCCTCAATCTGCACGAGGCGGGGCAGAAGCTCACGACGAAAGTGGCGGAGCTGACCGAAAGCGATCTCGCGCGGCGCGACATGCTGCACGACATGGCGCGGCGTCTGCAAAACGCGCTGCCGGTGACGATCGACGAGGCGAACGGCACCTTGCAGCTCGGCGGCGACATTCTCTTTCCCAAAGGCTCGGCCGAGGCCTATCCCGAAGCCTTGCCGAAGCTCGCCTTGCTCGCCCGCGCGCTCGATGAAGTGCTGCCCTGCTATGCCGCGACGAGCGACCCCAAGACGGCCGACCAGTGCACGACCCGCCACAAGGGCCGGCTCGACGCCGTCTACATCGAGGGTCATACCGATACGACGCCGGTCAAGACCGCGCATTTCCGCAACAATTGGGAATTGTCGGCGGCGCGCGCCGCCGTCACCTTCAACCAGCTGATCGATGCGGCACCGGCGCTCGGGCTGTTGCAGAACGATCGCGGCGAGCGGCTCATCGGCGTTTCCGGCTATGGCGAATACCGCCCGGTCGATACCGGCACGAGCGAGAGCGCGATGCAGAAGAATCGCCGCATCGAGCTGCGCTTCGTCATGGTCGCGCCCCATCCCGACGCGCTCGACCGCATCGCGACCGACGTCGACCGGGAGCGCCGGCGATGATCCGCGG
>CAYMNX010000031.1:0-8954 GCA_964391905.1 uncultured Rhizobiaceae bacterium | reverse complement strand
TCAGCACTTGCTCTCTCCTCGCAATCGGATCATTCGGCCGCGGTCGAGGCCGGCGCCGGCGCTCCCTCGGTCGCATCCGCCGCGTCCACGCGGCTGCGCCGCCACAGCGTCACGATAGCGATCGTCGAGATCGCCGGCGGCAGGACCGCCAGCAAATAGATCTGCTCGACCGGCAAGCCGTATTTGACAAGCGCGCCGCCAATGAGGGGCCCGAGGATCGAGCCGATGCGGCCGACGCCGAGCGCGGAGCCGATTCCGGTCGCGCGGATCGCCGTCGGATAGACGCCGGCGGCGAGGCCGAACATCGCGGTCTGCGATCCCATGACGCCGGCGCCCATCAGCGTGCCGGCGATAAACATGCCGGGTCCCATGCCGATCGAATAGCCGAAGCTGCCGACGGCGACGACGCCGAGCGCATGCGCGCCGACGAGCACGGCGTAGGGGCCCCATTTATCCATGCCGCGCGCCATCAGCAGCGCGCCGATCAGCGCGCCGGCCTGCATCACCATCGAGACGTTGAGCGCCCAGTCGAGCGGCACGCCGGTGTTGTGGATCAGCGTCGGCGTCCAGCTCGAGAGGAAGATCAGCTCCATGATATTCATCGTGAAGATGACCCAGAGCAGCAAGGTCGTCGCGGCCCGGCCTTCGCGGAACAAGGCGCGCACCGGCGCCCGCGTCGGCGGCGGCTCGGATGTCACGAAGGCGGTGCCCGCGGGGAATTGCCAGGCAGGGTTGATCTGCTTCAACTGCCGCGCAATTCGCGGGCTCTCGGGGCGCACCAGCACGAGGAAGCGGATCGATTCGGGCAGCAAGGGCAGAAGCGCCAGCGCGATCAGCAGCGGCACCACGCCGCCGATGATCATGACGATCTGCCAGCCGTAGGCCGGGATGAGTTGGGCCGCGATGCCGGCGCCGATCGAGGCGCCGATCGCATAGCCTGAATAAAGAGAGATGACGGCGAAAGAGCGGGAGCGCATCGGCGCGAACTCGGCGCCGATCGCGATTGCGTTCGGCATCACCGCCGCAAGGCCCAACCCGCCGAAGACGCGCCAGGCGAGGAAGGTGTTGGCGTCGGTCGCGAACGCGCCCATCAGCGAGGCAATGCCCATGATCACGGTGCCGCCGATCGTCATCCAGCGGCGTCCCTGGCGGTCGGCGAGGGGGCCGATGACGAGCGAGCCGATGATCGCGCTGACGTTGCTTGCGGTGAAGATGAAGGACAGCATCGTCGGCGCGAGATGCCATTGCCGCATCAGGCTGGGCGCGACATAGGCGATCTCCATGCCGTCGAAGCCGTCGAGCATCATCAGCAGCGCGCAAAGGGCGATGATCAGGATCTGGCGCCCGCTGAATTTATGCTGGTCGATCAATGTCCCGACGTCGACATTGCGTGCGCTCATCAACAACTTCCTCCCCGGCAACATTCTCGCGCGAAGGGTCGCATCCTCTCACGAAGCGACTATCCCTCGACGCATCGATGATATATTTTATATGCGCTGGAGCGCCAAGACTCAAGTGATGGTCGGCGGGCGCAAGGCCGGCTTTTCCCGCATTTCCGGCTTCGCGGTTAATGTTAATATGCGGCACCGGCAGAGAGCGGACGGAACGAGGGAACATGGCTCGCATCATCGGAGGGCTCGCCACGTCGCACGCGCCGCAGCTGCTGATGCCGCCACTGCAATGGAGCGACTTGCCAATTCGGACGAAGGGGCCGTTTCATCCGAAGGCGGACCTCGCGGCCGAGTTGTCCGATGCGGCGAAGATCGCGAAGGCGGCGCGCTGCCGTGCGGCGCTCGAAAAGCTGCGGCAGCAGCTCGATGCGTGGGCGCCCGATGCGGTCATCGTCATCGGCGACGACCAGCACGAGAATATCCTCGACGACAACATGCCGCCCTTCGTGCTCTATACGGGCGAGAGCGTCGATGCGACCTTGCGGTTCAATTATCTCGGCCAGTCGCCGCGCGACCAAATGAAGCGCTACGCCGTTCACGCCGAGCTCGCGCAAGCGCTGCTCACCGGTTTGATGGACAACGGCTTCGATCCCGCCTGGTCGAAGAAGACGCGCGAGGAGACGGGGCTTGGCCATGCTTTCGGCCGGGCGCTCGACTTTATCATGCCGGAACGGCGCTTTCCGATCGTGCCGGTGATGGTGAATACCTATTACCCGCCGGCCCCGAGCGCGAAGCGCTGCCTGCAATTCGGCGCGGTGTTGCGACGCGTGGTCGAGAACTGGGATCAAGAGGCGCGCATCGTCGTGATGGCCTCGGGCGGCCTTAGCCACACGGTGATCGACGAAGCGCTCGACGCCGCGTTTCTCGATGCGCTTCGAACCTACGATCCCGTCTATTTCGAGGCCATGCCGGCCACGGTTCTCGTCGAGGGAACCTCGGAGATCCGGAACTGGATCATCGCCGCAGGCGCGATGGCCGACGGCGCGAGCATCGTCGATTACGTTCCCTGCTATCGTACCGAGCAGGGCGTCGGTTGTGCGATGGGATTTGCCGTCTGGCGCTAGCGCGCGGAAGCGGCGGCAAGCCGCTGGAACGGACCTCGTTCCCGTCATTGACTTGACAATCAAGTCCTCGCGCTTCCTAATTTGACAAAGGCGTGAACCAAGCGCCGTCAATGGGAGGATTGGGTGCTCGAGCTTCGCGGCGTCAGTAAGTCGTTTCGCATGCAGACGGCGCGCGTTGCCGCGTTGCAAAGTATCGATTTCGATGTTTCGCGCGGCGAGTTCTTCGTGCTGCTCGGACCCTCCGGCTGCGGCAAGACCACGATCTTGAGATCGATCGCGGGCCTCGAGCGGCCGGACGGAGGCGTCATTCGCATCGATGGCGAGACCGTCTTCTCGGCCCATGAGCGCATCGCGGTGCCGCCCGAAAGGCGGCCCATCGCCATGGTGTTCCAGTCCTACGCCGTCTGGCCGCACATGACCGTTCACGAGAATGTCGCCTTCCCCCTGCGCGAAGGCGTCCGGCCGCTCGCTGCGGCGCAGCTGCGTGCGCGCGTCGCGGAGACGCTGAGCCTGCTCGGGCTCTCGGAGATGGCTGAGCGCCCGGTCACGACCTTATCCGGCGGCCAGCAACAACGCGTCGCGCTCGCCCGCGCCCTGGCGCTTCGTCCCAAGGTGCTGCTGATGGACGAGCCGCTGAGCAATCTCGATTTCAAGCTGCAGATCCAGCTGCGCAGCAGCATCCGTGACCTGGTTCGCCATTTCGATCTGACCACCGTCTATGTCACGCACAATCAGGCGGAGGCGATGGAGATCGGCGATCGCATCGCGGTCGTCGATCACGGCGAGATCGTTCAGATGGGAACGCCGCGCGATATCTATCGTGCGCCGCAAGACGAATTCGTCGCACGGTTCATCGGCGAGATGGGGTTCTTGCCGGCGGAGCTCGTCGGTTACGATGCCGATCACGCGCTGCTCGATACCGCCGCCGGACGCATGCGCGCACGGGCACCAAAAAACATGGCATACGGCACAGGCTGTCTCCTCGGCGTCCGTCCCGAAGATCTCGCCCTCATCGGCGAAGGGGAGAAGCCGGACGGAAACATCTTCGAGGGCGAGATCCTCCGCTCCCGTTTTCTCGGGGAAGCCGTTGTTTACGGTGTTCGCATCGGCGACGCCGAACTCACCTTCAAGACGCATCATCGCTTCGAGTTGCCGGATCGTGCGCGCGTGCGCTTGACTGCGGCCGCGCAAGATTGCGTCACGGTCTTGCCGAGACGCCCCACCGCAGCGGCGTCCAACACGACCTCCGAAAGCCTCGCGCGTGCGCTTTAGAATTTCGGCGATCGCCTGGGTCTATGTGATCGCGGCCATCGCGCTTTGCTGCGTCCTCGTGTCGCTTCTCGGCAACGTCCTGGCGAGCGTCACGACCGGCGCCGATTTTGGCGTCTTCACCCTGCGCAATTACGCCGAGCTGTTGACGGATGCGGCGCTTCCGGGCGTGCTCATGCGCACCCTGGCACAGGGCGCCGGCGCGGTCGCGGTGATGCTCGCTTTCGCCATTCCGATCGCGTGGCTGCTCGCGCGCACGGATCTTCCCGGGAAGAATCTCGTCGTCACGCTCTTGACGGCGCAGCTCGCCATTCCCGGCTTTATCACGGCGATGACCTATGTCTGGCTGCTCAATCCCAATTCCGGCATCGTCAATCGGCTGATCGCGGCGCTCGGGCTTGGTTCCGGACCGCTCTTTAATATCTACGGCCTCCGCTGGATCTGCTTTTTGCAGGGCCTGGTTCTCGTTCCCGCGGCGGTGTTCATGATCCTGCCTTCCTTCCAGAATGTCGATGTGACGTTGGAAGAGGCTGCATTGGTCAGCGGCGTGCCGCGCTCGCGGGCGCTGCGTCGCATCGTCTTGCCCCTGCTGGCGCCGGGCATCATGGCGGCGACCCTGCTGTTCTTCGTCGTAGCGATCGAAATTTTCGATTTCGTCGGCCTTATCGGTATGCCCGGACGTGTCGAGGTGTTGAGCGTCTGGATCTACGACGCAATGCACCCGGCGGTTGGATTTCCCGATTACGGCGCCGCGGGCGCGGCAAGCATGATCATGTTCGTCGTCTCCGGCATCGCCATAAGCTTCTACCTCCGGCTGCTCCGCAATGCGCAGCGCTACGCCGTCGTGCGCGGCAAGATGCGACCACCGGAGCTCTTTCCGCTCGGCGCGTGGCGGCCGGCGGCGCTCGCCTTGGTCGGACTATGGGTCTTCCTCGCTTTCGCCATGCCGATCGCGACCTTGATCTGGGTCTCGCTCTTGCCGTTTCTGCAGCCGCCTTCGGGCGCGGCGCTGGCGTCCATGACTCTCAAAAATTTCATTCTCGCGCCGACCTATCTGGCGGAGCCGCTCGTCAATACCGTGGTCGTGATCGTCGGCGTCGTCATCCTCGCCCTCGCCTGGAGCGCATCGGCATCATGGATCGTGACGCGCAGCCGCGCTCGCTTTGCTCGCTGGCTCGATGTCGTCATTTTTCTGACGCCCGCCGTGCCCAGCATGGCCGCGGCCGTGGCCTTTCAGATGATGGGGATTGCGGTCAATCGCTGGCTCCCGCTCTACGGCTCCATCTGGCTCATCATGATTGCGATGTCGACGCGAACGCTCGCCTTCTGCACGCGCGCCGTCAACGCTTCGGGTGTGCAGATGCATGCCGAGCTCGACGAGGCCGCGTATGCTTGCGGCGTGTCGCGGCTCGTCGCTTTCCGGCGCGTATTTCTGCCGATCGTGAGCCCCGCGCTCATCTATGCCGGGGTGATGGTCGGCATGCTGACGGCGCGCGAGCTGACGGTGCCGTTGATGATGGATACAGGCCGCGCAAAGCTCGTCGCCACGTTGATTTTCGACCTTCAGACGAATGGAAATTTAGGCGGCGCCTCGGCCGTGGGATTGATGATGGTGGCGATCCTGGTCGCGGTGGTATTGACGGTGCGCCGTCGCGCCGTCGACGGCGCGGCGCTGAGGATCGCGGCGCCGCGGCGGCGCATCGCCTGGCCCTGGAGGGCCATGGCCGCGCGAGGCGACGAGCAGCAGCGGCAAGCGGGGAATATGCCGAGAGGAGGGGGAGATGCGCGGCTTCGCGTTCCGTAACACACGGCTTCTGGCGATTGTCGCGCTATTCGTCCTGAGTGTGTTCCCGCAAACCCGCGCCGTCGCGCAAGGCGCAGTGCCGAGCCTCCCTGCCGCAGCGGCGGCGTTGCTGCCTCAAGCCAAAGCCGAGGGGGCGACGGCCGTGCTCTACGGCAGCGATCTCGATCCGACACAGACGGCCGCGATCTCGAAAGCGGTGAGCGCGTTCTACGGCGCGCCTTTCGATATCAAGTTCATCACCGGTCTCCACCCGCAAAAGGCGGCGGAAGTCGTGCAAGGCGCCAAAATGGGTGTCGAGAGCGGTATCGACATTTTTTGGACCGGCTCGGCGATTGGAGCCCTTCTCGAGCAGGGCAACGTGGTCGCCGATTTCGACTGGTTCAAAGAGCTGCCGATCGATCCGAGCCTGCGCTGGGGACCGAAAGGCCTGCGAATCCACGATCCGATGCTCACCGGCGTGACCTATAACACGCAACTCATTTCCGCGGCCGATGCGCCGCATTCCTATCAGGATCTCGTCACCAACACGAAGCTGAAGGGGCGGATCGCGGTGCCGCGGGCGCCCAATGTTTTCGTCTATATCTCCTACGCGCTGGGTGACGAGCCGACGCGGAAATTGATCAAGGATCTGGTCGAGGTCCAGGATTTGAAGATCCTTCCGACCTATCCCGATGTCAGCAATCGCGTGCTCTCCGGCGAATTCGCGATCGGGATCGGGGTGACGCCGACCTTGCAGCGCCGCCGCGGCGCACCGGTCGACATCGCCCCGATCGACCCGGTCGTGCTCACGCCTTGGGCGTTCTGGATGATGAAGGATGCGAAGCACCCGGCGACGGCAAAGCTTTTCGGTTTTTGGATGAGCTCGCCCGCCGGGCAGAAAACCCTCTCGGACGTCGCCGCGCTATCGCTCGCATCGACGCCCGACACTGACCTTCACAAATTCACGGAAGGCAAGAAGGTCCTGGCCGTGCCGCACGAATTCAATATCGAAGCGTTGCCCAAGCTCGGGCCCGTCTATGGAAAGCTCATGGGTTTGCGTTAACGCCGTTCATTTCGGTCGAAGGAGCAGAGCATGAAGTTCAATTTCTTCCATCTGATGCCTTGGTACTTTGCGCAAGAAGCCGGCCAGGATTGGCCGGTGCCGAATAAGGACTTCGTGCCGGAGAAGGCGACCGCGCTTTACAAGAGCTATATCGACACCATGGCCGATGCCGAAAATTGCGGCTTCGATTGGGTCGGGTGCAACGAACACCATTTCAGTCCTTACGGCCTGATGTCGAATTGCAATCTGATCGGCTCTGTGCTCGCGCATCGGACGAAAAAGGCCGGCATTGCGATGTGTGGCAATCTCGTGCCGCTGCTCAATCCCATCCGCGTCGCCGAAGAATATGCGATGCTCGATGTAATGTCGGGCGGGAGGCTCATCGCGGGCTTCATGCGCGGCATTCCGCACGAATATATCGCCTACAACATCCCACCCGATGAGTCCTGGGAGCGTCTCGCCGAGGCTTATCAGCTCATTGTCAAAGCGTGGACCGAGCCCGAGCCGTTCGGCTGGGAGGGCAAGTATTATAAATATCGTGCGGTGTCGATCTGGCCGCGTCCGCTGCAGAAACCGCATCCCCGCGTCCTGATGTCGGCCTCGAGCCCGGATTCGGCGCGCTTTGCCGCCGAGCACCGCGCGATCATGGGCGTCGTCATGCTGCCCGATCTCGAGGGCGCAAAAAAGTCGATCGACGTCTATCGCGCCACGGCCCGCGCCAATGGCTGGGAGCCGGGACCCGATGATATCTTGATCGGCGCCCATACCTTGGTGGCCGATACGTACGAGGAGGCCAAGGCCCATCTCGGTGCCGGCACGAAATATTTCTACGACGTCCTCGCCGGCGGCACGCGCTCGGCGATGCGAATCGTGACGCAGAAGACGCGCTACTACAACGACAAGGCTTTCTTGGAGACGGCGGCGGCGCGGCGCGCCGTGCTGAAGACGGCCAGCATCGAAGAGCGCGTGGAGCGCGGCATCGTTCTGTGCGGAACGCCGGAAATGGTCGTCGACCAGATCAAGCGCATGAAGAAAGAGCTCGGCCACGGCATCATGAACATCAACATGAAAATCGGGACCGTCCCTGATGAGGTCGTTCGGCACTCGATGAAATTATGGGGCGAGCGCGTCGCCCCGCATGTGCGCGATCTCTAAGCCGAGCCCGAGGAGAAACAGATGACTTTCACGACAACCGAACTGCAGCTTTCCTCCGGCGCGTTGCCTTGTCATGTCGGCGGCGCGGGACAGCCGATCCTCTTTCTGCACAGCGCCGGCGGCGTGCGTCTCTCGCCAGCGTTGCATCAGTTGGCCCGATCGTTTCGCCTTTATGTGCCGATCCTTCCCGGCTTCGACGGCACGGCGCGACGCGCCAATTTGCGCACGATGTCGGACCTGGCGGATCTCGCGGCCGAGATCATCGATTCCGAGATCAAGCAGCCTTGTGACGTCGTCGGACACTCGTTCGGCGGTTGGGCAGCGGCATGGCTCGCGGCACGCCATCCTGACAAGGTCTCGCTGCTGGCGCTATGCGCGCCGGCGGGATTCAGGCCCGAAGGCGTCGGCGGATTGGTCGACGATCCGCAGACCTTGCGTCGCCTGATGTACGCGCATCCCGAGAATTTACCGCCCGAGCCCGCGGATCCTGCGCGGCAATCGGCCAATCGAGCGGTGGCGCATCACTATACCGGCGGCAAAGCGATGGATCGCGATCTCGTCGGCTCGCTGGCGAAGATCAACGCGCTGACCCTGATCCTCAGCGGCACAAAGGACGGCATCATTCCGGTCGAGAGTCCGCGCCTTCTCAAAGCGCACATTCCCCATGCCTTTTCGGTCTATGTCTACGATGCGGCGCATGCGATCGATGTCGACCAGCCCGAGCGCTTCGTCGCCTTGGTTGGCGATTTCTTTGCCCGCGGTGAGGCCTTCATCGTCAGCCGGTCGGAGCAAGCCGGCTAAGTTCGTGCCTGGTTTCGTTGGACCGGCGTCGTGTCGCTATCGTGACGCCTGGCTTTCAGTCGCCTTAAATCGTTGACAGGCGGGGATCGTTCGCGTTTGCTGATGAGGTCGGGAGGAACAATAAACAATCGGGCGGAACATGTCCACGCACCAGACCTATGACGTCGATGTTCGGGATGACCGCTTGCGCGTGATGCGCGGCGGCGCGGGTCAAAAGCTGATCATCCTCCATGGCGCCGGCGGCGCCGATGCATGGCTGCCCTATATGGACCATCTCGCCGCGCGCTTCGAGGTGGTCGTCCCGCAACATCCGGGATTCGGCGGCAGCAAGCTGCCCGATTGGCTCGAAACCGTTTCCGATCTCGCCA
>CAYMNX010000030.1:0-1599 GCA_964391905.1 uncultured Rhizobiaceae bacterium | reverse complement strand
GGTCGGCGGCAAGACCGCGATCGACAGCCGGCACGGCAAGAATCTGATCGGCGCCTTTCACCAGCCGGTCCTCGTCATCGCCGATATCGACACGCTCGCGACCCTGCCGCGGCGCGAGCTTCTGGCGGGCTATGCCGAGGTGGTGAAATACGGGCTTATCCGCGATCGCGGCTTTTACGAGTGGCTCGAAAAGGCGGGGCCGAAGCTCGTCGCGGGCGATGCCGATGCGCGGCGCCAAGCGGTGCTGAAGAGCTGTGCCGCCAAAGCCGCCGTCGTCGCGGTCGATGAGCGCGAGACCGGCGAGCGTCAGCTGCTCAATTTCGGCCATACTTTCGGTCATGCGCTCGAGGCCGAAACCGGCTTCGGCGATGCGCTTCTCCATGGCGAGGCGGTGGCGCTCGGCATGCGGCTCGCCTTCGATCTCTCGGCGAAGCTGGGGCTCTGTCCGATCGAGGCGACCGCGCGCGTGCGGCGGCATTATGAGGCCGTCGGGCTGCCGATCGAGCTCCGCCAGATCGCCAATGGGAAGCGCTTCGCGCCTTCCGATCTCTTGCGCCACATGGCCAAGGACAAGAAGGTGCGCGACGGCCGCATCACGCTGATCCTTGCGCGCGATATCGGCGATGCCTTCATCTCGCGCGATGTCGAGCGCGCCACGATCGAAACCTTCCTCGCCGCCGAAACCGCCGCGACGCCGCGCACCGCCGCGCTGGCGCGCGACTAGGATCTCCCTGTCTTTCGCAACGAAAGAGCCGAACCCATGCCGCTTTCCGCCGCCGTACCGCGCGAACCGATCCATACGCGAACGATCGAGTGCAGCGGCTATCGCCGCGCCGACGGGATGTGGGACATCGAAGGCCGTCTCGCCGACGTCAAGACCTATGCGTTCAAGAACGAGCATCGCGGCGAGGTGAAAGCGGGCGAGCCGATCCATCAAATGTGGATGCGCCTCACCGTCGATGACGGCCTTACCATTCGCGCCGTCGAGGCCGCGACCGATCACAGCCCCTTCGCCATCTGCCCGGCGATCGTGCCGAATTTCCAGCGCCTCGTCGGCCTCAGCATCGCCAAGGGCTTCAAGGCCAAGGTGTTCGAGCTTCTGGGCGGCGTCGAAGGCTGCACCCATCATGTCGAGCTGATCGGCCGGCTCGCGACGGTCGCCTTCCAGACCATCTTTCCCTATCGCAATCGCATGGCTGAGCGCGAGGGCCGCAACCCCGATGCGAGCCGGAAGCCGCGCCTTCTCAACACCTGCCATGCCTTCGCCGAGAATGGCGAGATCGCGCGGAAGCTATGGCCGGAGCTTTCCACCCCAGAGAAGGGTTGAGTTTTCTTCGTCGCTCTCTCGAATTTCGATCGTCATTGCGAGCCCACGGGTCCGGCCTGAAGGCCGGCCCGAGGACAGGCTCCGCGCAGCAATCCAGCAAGTTAGCGGACTCTGGATCGCCACGACCGCTGCGCGGTCTCGCGATGACGTTGCCATTCAAAGGCATCGCTCCTTCGGGTAAGGTCATTGAAGGAAGCACTCGCTTCTCGGGAGGGCAGCATGGAATTCGGCTATTTCACGCTCAGCGACAATCATTATGTGAACAATGAGCG